>JAFUFG010000200.1 GCA_017470045.1 Bacilli bacterium
CTTTTTTCTCTTGAATAGAGGAAGGTATTTCAATATTTGATAATCTCTTATCTTCCTTTAACAATACTTCTATTAAATAATCTAAATTCTTCATATTATCCTCCAAACTACTATAAGTATAACATACCATTATTTTAAATTATTCTTTTCTTCTTCAATTAGACTTTTATCAATTCTTACGAATAATGGGCTTATTTCTTTTACTAGATTTCCTTTTTCTAATCTATGATAATTCCAATCTTTAATATTACTGTTTAGATATTCTTCTACTTGATTTGTTGTTTCTATTAAATATGGTTTTAATAGATTATTTATATTAAGAATGATATTACAACAGTTGTATAGAATATCTTCACATTTATTAGTGTCTTCTTTTGCTAATTTCCATGGCTCATTTTCATCAAAATATTTATTTGAGTAATTGATAAAGTCAAATATCTTAGTTAATCCATCTTTTGTACTTCCATTATCAATATCTTTTCCTACTGTTAAATATAATTCTTTTAGTTTATTTTCAATCGTTTCATCTACTTTATTACTATTTAATTTACCATCAAATGATTTATTAATAAATTGAAGAGTTCTATTTACAAAGTTTCCCCATTTGCCAAGAAGTTCTCCATTAATGGAATTAATAAATCCTTCATATGTAAAATTAAAATCTCTTGATTCTGGATTATTAATACTAAAGTAATATCGAATGGCATCTAATGGATAGTGATCTAATAAGTGTCTTAATGTAATATAGTTTCCTTTACTTTTTGATAATTTTTCTCCTTCTATTGTGATATATTCATCGGATATAATTTTATCTGGTAACCTGTAATTATCCTTTGTTGCGAGTAATAGTGATGGGAATATTACGGTATGAAATGGAATATTATCTTTCGCATGGACTAAATAGATCTTACTATTTTCGCCTTTCCAAAAATTTTCCCAATTTAGATTATTCTCTTCTGCGTACTTTTTACTAGCAGTAACGTAGCCCCATACATTTTCAAACCATCCATATAGCTTCTTATCTTTAAAACCATCTATTGGAATATCAATTCCATAATTTAATGTTCTAGAGGCACATCTATCCGGTATTCTTTCTTTTAAATATCTTTCGGTAAAATTAATGGCATTTTCTCTCCATAAATGTCTTTTTGATTCTAATAATTCTTCTATATTATTTTGAAAAATAGATAGTTTAAAATATAGATTTTTATTCTTTTTATAAGATGCATTATTACCACATATTGCACATTTTGTTTCTTTTACTTCATCTATTGTCAGTAAACTTCCACATTTTTCACATTCGTCTCCTTTAATATCTGCTCCACATTTTGGACATATTCCTATAATATATCGATCTGCTAAAAAAAGATTACAGTGTTCACAATATAATTGTTCTTCTTCTCTTTCCTCTAAATATCCATTGTTGTAGTATTTTAAAAACTGTTCTTGAACAAACTTCTTATGGTAAGGATCGTCTGTTCTATTGTATAAGTTAAAACTTATCCCGAAGTCCTTAAAGTCTTTCGCAAATGAAACATGGCATTCATCTACTATTTCTCTAGGACTTTTGTTTTCTTTTAATGCTTTTACTTCTGTTGGTGTACCATGACAGTCTGTTCCCGATACCAATATAACTTTATCTCCTTTAAGTCTATGATATCTAGCAATCACATCCCCTGGTAAACTACTTGCAGCATGACCTATATGTAATTCTCCATTCGCAAAAGGCCAGCTAATTCCAATAATAATATTCATAATATCTCCTTCTTTCTGAAATAAAAAAACCTCTTAGAAACATTTTGTTCCTAAGAGGTGAATATTCACGTTACCACTCTTATTTATTAATACATTACTGTATTAAACTCACTAACCTACTTATGTCTATGCATAGTTATAGGTATCTGCTATAACGGGCATTCCCGTAATGACCTACTAAGAGTCTTTCAGTCATTCGCCTTGAGGGCCATGTTCAAAAAGTATCTTACATCCTCATTTTCACCTAACAGAGTTCTCTAAAATGCTTTCTACTTTTCTACTCTTCCTCGCAATGGCTTTGTGAACGAGTAAATTATACTATATTTTGATGATTTTTGCAAATTTGATAAATTTTCGACAAAAGAAAAAGTCCGTACTTCCTATATATACGGACTTTTTTTTATTTGCCACAACATTGTTTGTATTTTTTTCCGCTACCACATGGGCAAGGGTCGTTTCTACCAATCTTCTTTGATTTTTTAGGTTTCTTTGCTGTATCATCATTGTCGTTTGTAATCATTTTCTTTGGCTTTTCTTTTACTTCAATGTTTTGAGTAATTTCTGCTTTTAATAGGAAGATTGATACATCTTTATCTACTGTTTGAAGCATCTTATCGAATAAATCGAATCCTTCCATTGTATAAGCTCTTAATGGATCTTCTTGAGCATATCCTCTTAAGTGGATACCTTCTCTTAAATGAGCCATTGTATTAATATGTTCCATCCAATAATTATCTAACACTTGTAGAGTAATTACTTTTTCGAATTCATTTGTGATTTCTTTTGGAATCGTCTTAATCTTTTCTTCGTATTCAGAGATTACTTTTTGTGCGATAAAGTCGATTAATTCTTCTGGAGATTGTCCTTTTACATCATCAAACTTAATTACTTTCTTTAATAAGTTCTCATTTGTTGATTCAATAATTTCTTTGTAGTCATCATCTGTTAAATATCCTTCTGGTGCTAAATGAGAATTTACTACGTCTTCTACGTGATGTCTAAATGTAGAAAGAATCATTTCATGGATACTTTCGTTGTCTAAAATATCATTTCTTTTCTTGTATACAATTTCTCTTTGATTATTCATTACGTCATCGTAATTTAATAAAGATTTACGGATATCGAAGTTGTTTCCTTCTACACGTTTTTGTGCAGTACCTACAGACTTCGTAAATGTTTTACTTTGAATTGCTTGATCTCCTAAACCAAGGTTTTCTAACATCGAACCAATTCTATCAGATCCGAAACGTACCATAAGATCATCTCTCATAGATACGAAGAATTGAGTATATCCAGGATCTCCTTGACGTCCTGAACGTCCACGTAATTGGTTATCGATACGACGAGATTCATGACGTTCTGTACCCACTACACATAATCCACCTAATTCTCTAATTTCATCTGATAGTTTAATATCGGTACCACGACCAGCCATATTCGTTGCGATTGTTACGGATTTATTTTGTCCGATTTTAGAGATAATTTCTGCTTCACGAGCATGGTTCTTTGCATTTAATACTTCATGTGGAATATGAGCTTGTTTTAATAAGTTACTAATTAATTCTGAAGTTTCAATAGCGATTGTACCAATTAATACTGGTTGTCCTTGTTCATAACGTTCTTTTACAAATTCTACAATTGCTTTAAATTTTGCTTCTTTCGTTGCGTATACTAAATCCGGTGCATCAATACGAATTACTGGTTTATTGGTAGGAATTTCTATAACATACATGTTATAGATATTTCTAAATTCTTCTTCTTCTGTTTTAGCAGTACCTGTCATACCAGATAATTTCTTATACATACGGAATAAGTTTTGGAAGGTAATTGTAGCAAGTGTCTTTGTTTCTTGATTGATTTCTACGCCTTCTTTTGCCTCTAATGCTTGATGTAGTCCATCAGAGAAAGCTCTACCTTTTTGTAGACGTCCTGTGAATTGGTCTACGATTACTACTTTTCCATCTTGTACTACGTAATCTACATCATTTTTCATAGCATAATTTGCTTTTAATGCTTGATTAATATAGTGAAGAACAGAAGCATTTTCAATTTCATATAAGTTCTTTACATGGAATGTTTTTTCTGCTTTTGTTGATCCTTCATCTGTTAAGTTAACACTCTTTGTTTTTTCGTCATAGATATAGTCTTTATTCTCTTTTAAGCTTTTTGCAAATTTATCAGCATCCGTATAAAGGTTTGCTGCATGCATTTCTCCACCTGAGATGATTAATGGAGTTCTTGCTTCATCAATTAAAACTGAGTCTACTTCATCGACAATGGCAAAGTTTAATGGTCTTTGAACGCGATTTTCTTTACGAGTAACCATGTTATCTCTTAGGTAATCAAATCCAATTTCATTATTTGTGGAATATAGAATATCACAGTTATAAGCTTCTTGCTTCTCTTGTGGAGATAATTCTCTTCCATTTACTCCTACAGTTAATCCTAAGAATCTATGAATTCCACCCATCCATTCTGCATCACGTCCAGCTAAGTATTCGTTAACAGTGATGATATGAACTCCTTCTCCAGATAATGCATTTAAGTATGCAGGAAGTACTGCTGTTAAAGTTTTACCTTCACCAGTTTTCATTTCTGCAATATTACCGAAGTGAATTGCTAAAGCACCTAATATTTGTACATAGTAATGCTTTTCTCCAATGACACGGTAAGATGCTTCTCTTGCAGTAGCAAATGCTTCTACTAAGATATCATCTAGAGTTTCCCCTTTTCTTAATCTTTCTTTAAATTCTTCTGTCTTGTTTTGTAATTCAGTGTCAGTTAACTTAGAATATTCTTCATCTAAGTCCATGACTTTATTGGCTAAGACTTCAAATCTTTTTAATTCTTTATATTCATGATCGAACAATTTTCTTAAGAATTTCATTTCGTCATCTCCTTCAAGTATTTATTCTACCAAAAAAAAGGGAAGAAATAAAGTATTTCTTCCTTGTATAGCCTTATTATTCAGACTCGATAACTCCGTAGTTACCATCATTTCTCTTATAAACTACGTTTGTTGCTCCTGTCTCAATATCTTTATATACATAAAATTGATGTCCTAATAATTCCATTTGAAGAATTGCTTCTTCTTCGTCCATAGGTTTCATTTCAATTTTCTTTCTCTTAACTATCTTATTCTCTTCTGTTTCTTCTACTTCTTCGATTTCATCAAGTACGAATCCGTAATCAACAACTTTTGTTTGTTTAGACATAATTCTTGTCTTATTCTTACGAATTTGTCTTTCTAGCTTATCAATTGCTTTATCTACTGCAGCATAGAAATCTTGTTGAGTATCCTCCGTTCTTAAAATTACTGATTTTAATGGTATGGTTACTTCGACACATTGTGAATGATTATTAACCTTAACTATGACGTTAACGCGTACATCTTCGCTTTTCTCTAGGTATTTATCTAATCTTCCTAGCTTGTCTTCAATATAATCTTTCATAGCTGAAGTTACTTTAATCTTGTCTCCATGAATAATAATCTCCATACTATCTCCTCCTTTGTACTTTCATTATATCATACCTATTCTTATTTGTAAGGTCACTTTACAAAATTCGATAAAAAAAATAAGTCTTTATTTAGACTTATTCTTTACTTTATATTATTGAGATCTTTGGTCTTTGAATGATTCTTGTGTTTTAGTATCTGTTCTTGTTGGTGGTGTTTCCCCTTTTTCTACTATTACTATTTCTATTCCTTCTAGTCTATATGAATAGTGTGCTGTTCCTGATTGTTCACCATTCTTAGCCCAGCCCATCCAACCAAAGTTTTGGGCATGTACTCTATAGTAAACATCATGGGTTGTTGCATATTCCCCTGTTAATTCTATTTGGATAGCTTCTAATCTTTTTGATTGATGTGATGTTCCACTCATTAATCCATTTTCTTTCCAATCTTGCCATCCAATATCTTGTATATGCGTTCTATATTTTATTCCACCGTTATTTATATTATGTAATTTTATTTCTATTCCTTCTAATCTCTTTGATTGATGCGCTGTTCCACTCATTTGTCCATCAAATTTTTCTTCTTGCCAGCCGATATCTTGAACATGCGTCTTATATCTTACTGTCTTTTTTAGGAATGCCTTTTCTGTTTTATTATTTGTTCTTGTTGGTGGTGTTTTTCCTTTTTCTACAAGTACTATTTCTATTCCTTCTAGTCTTCTTCCATAACTTGCTGTTCCACTCATCTCATTGTTTTTTGCCCAGTTCATCCAACCTACATCTTGAGCGTGTACTCTATAATAAACATCATAATGATTGGCTAATTCTCCTGTTAATCTTATTTGAATTGCTTCTAATCTTTTTGATTGATGTGATGTTCCACTCATCGCATTATTTTTAACATAATCTTGCCAACCTATGTCTTGTACGTGTGTCCTATATTCAATATCTCCTGTATAATCTGGATTTTCTATTTTTATTTTTATTCCTTCTAGTCGTAGTGATTTACCACTTGTTCCTGCCATAGTTCCATCTTTCACATAGTTTTGCCATCCTATGTTTTGTACATGTGTTGTATATGATACATTCATTGGTGGTTTTACTACTGTTACTTGGCATGTTGCTGTTAAATTGTTTGATGATCTTGCAGTTATTGTTACTTTTCCTGCTTTCAATGCTTTTATTTTGCCATTTGTTACAGTTGCTATACTATCATCACTACTTATCCATGTTACAGATTTATTAGTAGCATTTGATGGAGCTATGGTTGGTGTTAGTGTTCCTTCATTACCAATTACTAATGTTAAATTACTTTTATTTAGAGTAATAGATGATACTTCCGTTATACCATTTACATTGATTGTATATGTAACAGATGAATTTCCAAACTTTCCTGTTAATACTGCAGTACCAATTTTAGTAGCTGTTACTACATTATTATTTAAAGTAATACAATCACTTCCACTTGTAATTTCCCATTCTAAAGTTGATTTTGCTCTTATATATGCTGGCATACCGTTAGCATTAGAATATACTACAGTATTTGCTAAAGGTAATGTTATTTGTTGTCCTACTAACATAGTAGTTGCATTGCTTTCCAAACTTACTTCTTCGTCCGTTACAAATACACTACTACTTATATCCACTGGAATAGTTTGGGCTTCATTGTTTATTGCTGTAGGTGTTGTATTAATATTAGAATGTCTTCCAAATTCTTGTACACAGAAAGTACCAAATAAAGTATTAGGAACTCTTATACATGCTATTCCAATACTGGTATAAGTGCTATTTAACATATTCCTTCTATGTCCTTGCCCAGCGTAATCCTCATCTGTTTCTTGCCAAGCAGTAAAAACATTTTGAGGTGCTGTATAGCCTGCTGCTATATTTTCTCCAGTGGATGAATAACCATTTGCTTGAATAGAATAAATAGATTGTCCATTTGGTCTTTGATGGGCAAAGTTTACTGAAGCTTCAACCGCTCTTTGCATGGCAATTTTTTCTAGACCATAATCATAAGTTAGTGGATTTAATTTTCCTGGGTAAACTTTAGTATTACTTGAATTATAATACCAATTGTTTGTTGTATCTTGTCTCCAGTTGTTTATTAAACTCAACATATTTCTAGCATTCTCTTGTTGATAAGTTCCTTCTACATAAATTGTATTATTTGTTGCATATACATTCATATAACTGACTAATAATAACGTTATAAGGAAATACTTTATACTTTTCTTCATAGTCTCACCTCTTATTTGACTAAATTATATTACTTAACAATATAATTTTCAATAAATTTAAAGTGACAATTAAATTAACAAAAGAAAAAAATAAGTCTTTATTCAGACTTATTCTTTGCTTTTCTTAGTTTTTTTGTTTTATCTGTAATGATTGAAGTATGTAATACAAACCATGCTACTAAGATAAATATAATTACATAAATTACTTTTCCAATTTCTTGTGAAACTGTTGTATAGAATACAGATGCTGATGCAAATAATAAGTTAATTGCATATATAATCAATACTGTTGTTCTATGAGAAAAGTTCATACCAAGCAATTGATGATGGAAATGTTCCTTATCTGCTTGGAATGGAGGTTGTCCTTTTAACAATCTTCTTATAATAGCAAATGTTGTATCTAAAATTGGAATACCAATAATTGTTAATGGTACGAATAAGGAAATTAATGCTGGTCCTTTGAATTCTAGTAATGTAATAATTGAAATTATGAATCCCATAAATGTTGCACAATCTCCACAGAAGATACTTGCTGGATAGAAATTGTGTAATAAGAATCCTAATGTTGAACCTAACATAATTAAACATAGAATCAATACTAAGCTTCCAAATCTTCCTTGATAGAAACATAAAATACTAATTGTTATATAGAAGATACTACAGATACCTCCACTTAATCCATCCATACCATCTATTAAGTTAATAATATTGGTACAAGCTACAATAAAGAATATTGTTAATGGATAAGCAAGTAATCCAAAATCCACATTATATCCAAATCCAGATATATTATTTAGAGTAATTCCTCCATAAAATACAATTACCATTGCTGCTAGGATATGTCCTATCATTTTATGGGTTGCTCTGATTGGATTAATATCATCCATAATACCTGTTAATATTACAATGAAACTTCCTATCAGAATTGAATTCATTCTTA
>JAFUFG010000201.1 GCA_017470045.1 Bacilli bacterium
CAACTTCAATTAATAAATCAATAGGTTGTTCAGCTGATTCAAAAACAGATTGATTTAAAGCAATTTCATGCAAAAGATTAATACTTTTACTAATCTCATCTTGAATATCGAGTAATTCCAAATTTAAATTTATTCTTTGGAATTTTAGTTACTTTATTGTTTATTGGTATAGGTATTGTATTTGATATTGTAGGTGTATCTGTAACAGGTGCTGATGAAGCTGTATTTCATTCTATGAATTCTCGTAAGGTTAAAGGTGCTAGTGTTGCTGTCATGTTTAAGAAAAATGCGGATAAGGTTTCTAGTTTCTGTTGTGATGTAATTGGAGATATTTGTGGTATTGTTTCGGGTGCAGCTGGTACTACGATTGCTTTATTAATAACAGAATCTACTGGTATGGATATTCTTATATCTTCTTTATTAGTTGCTGCAGTTATTGCTTCTTTAACGATTGGTGGGAAAGCGATTGGTAAAAGTTTTGCAATTAATAAAAGTGATATTATTCTTTATGAATTTGCTAAATTTGTATCTAATTTTTACAAAGGGTAAGAGACTTCGGTCTCTTTTTTATTTGCGAATGTTTAGAAGGTATGTTATTATAGAAAACGTTGAGTAGGAGCGTATTATGGGATATAAATTAGAGAATAAAAATATTCGTATTAATAAATTTAATTTGATTGGTTATGGTAAATGTGGAAATGTTTATAAATATCGTAAAGAAGCAATTAAGATTTTTCCAAACGGCGAAATACCAGAAGGTGTCATGGATGAAGAATCTTGTAATATGTTAAAGAAGATTTCTACTCAGGCAATTTTATTACCTAGAAAGACTGCTCGCTATAATGATCGCTTTTCCGGCTATTCTTTAAAACTTGTTCATAAGAGTAGTGCAACTGGGAATGTGATTACTATGGATAAAAAATCTTTTTTAGATTCTGTTTTTACTCTTGAAGAAGATGTTGATGTTCTAAGTTCAAATGGAGTTCTATTAGATGGAATTACCCCTAGTAATGTTTTAATAACAGATCAGATTTATATTATAGATCCAAGTCGTTATAGTTTTGTATTAAATCAACGTGTACATCCTGATAAACTTCGTGATTTTAATCGATATCAAGTTTATTTATTGTTATGTGAAATGATTACTTCAGGATTAAAGAAAAATGGGATCAGCAGTTCGGAGTTGAGAAAGATACGCTCTTTGTTAAAAGATAAAGATGAGGATGTCTCTTGTTATGATTTTTTTGATTGTTTATTAGAAAAAAATCATACTTTTAAATCCTTTGTAAAGAAGAGAAGCCAATAACTTGTCTTTTTTTCTTATTTATAGTAAAATGAAAACGTTTTGAGGTGATGGTATGATACAAGTTAGTAATGTTAGTTTAAAGTTTGGAAAAAGAACTTTATTTGAAGATGTTAATATTAAATTTACAAACGGAAATTGTTATGGATTAATTGGTGCAAATGGGGCTGGTAAATCTACATTTTTAAAACTTTTAAGTGGAGAAATAGAGACAACTACTGGTGAGATTACAATTGGTAAAGATGAGCGTATTTCTTTTTTAAGACAGGATCATTATCAATTTGAAGATCTTCGTGTAATTGACGTTGTTATTATGGGCAATAGTCGTTTATATGAAATTATGGCAGAAAAAGATAAAATGTATGCTCAAACAGAATTTACTGATGAGGATGGAATGAGATTAGCAAATCTTGAAGCAGAATTCATGGATTTAGACGGTTGGAATGCAGAACCTGATGCATCTCAATTATTAAGTAACTTAGGTATTCCTCTTGAGGAACATTACATGACAATGAAAGAACTACCGGTTAAATCTCGTGTCAAGGTATTACTTGCTCAAGCTTTATTTGGTAATCCTGATATCTTATTATTGGATGAACCTACAAATAGTTTGGATTTGGAAGCAATAAGATGGTTAGAAGAATTTTTAATTAATTTTAATAATACTGTTATTATTGTTTCCCATGATAGACATTTCTTAAATAATGTTTGTACTCATATTGCAGATATCGATTATGGAAAGATTAAGTTATATGTAGGTAACTATGATTTCTGGTATGAATCTTCCGAATTATTACAAAAGCAAATGAAAGAATCTAATAAAAAGAAGGAAGAGAAGATTAAAGAATTGCAATCTTTTATTGCTAGGTTTAGTGCAAATGCTTCTAAGTCTAAGCAGGCTACTTCTCGTAAAAAAATGTTAGAAAAAATTCAATTAGATGAAATTATTCCTTCTTCTAGAAAATATCCATATATTGATTTTAAAATAGAGAAGGCAGCTGGTAAAGAAATTCTTAAAGTAGAGAATCTTACAAAAATCGTTGATGGTAAGAAGATTTTAGATAAGGTATCGTTTACTATTCTTAAGGGTGATAAAATATGTTTCTTAGCAAGTGATGATATGGCTAAAACTACATTATTTAATATTTTATCTGGTATTGAAAAATACGATAAAGGTACAATTGAATGGGGAAAAACAATAAATTATGGTTATTTACCACAAGATAATACTTCTTATTTTGAAAGTGATAAGAATATTATGGAGTGGATTGGTCAATTCTATGATATCAAAGATGAAACTGTTTTGAGGGGATTCCTTGGTCGTATGTTGTTTTCTGGTGAAGATGTATTCAAAAAAGTTAATGTTTTATCTGGAGGAGAAAAAGCTCGTTGTATGTTATCAAAA
>JAFUFG010000202.1 GCA_017470045.1 Bacilli bacterium
CAAGTTTTGGAGTAGTTTTTTTATGAATATGTCTATGATCTTCATCTTCTCTTGGTTTATCTAAGGCTCCTATATGAAATGCTATTTTTTTCATCAGAACCATAATGAGTGCGGAAAAGATAAATGTCGCTAGGACTATCTTCGACGCATTCCATAACTGCAACTTCACTTCAATCACTTCTTTCACTACCAATTATATCAAATATTACTTTTTTTACCAATTTTTAGTATTGGTCTTCTTCTAATTCTCTTCTATTATCTAGTAATACTCCAGTTCCTTCTACTACACAAGTAAGAGGTGACTCTGCTGTTAAAACTGGTACTTTTAAAGATTGTTCTAACACTTCTGCTAATCCATTTAATAATGATCCACCACCAGTTAGAACAATTCCCTTTTCTACGATATCTCCTGCTAACTCTGGAGGAGTCTCTTCAAATACTCCTGTTGTTTCACGTACAATTTTATCTACACATTCTTTTAATGCTTCTTTTGTCTCTGTTTGATTAATCTCAATTGTATCAGGGAGACCTGTTAATAAATTTCTTCCTTTTACTTCTAATTTTTTCTTTTTATCCGGATTATTTACGTTCGTAAAGTTAATCTTAATATCTTCCGCTGTTTTTTCTCCGATTAATAAGTGATACTTACTTTTAATATAGCTAATAATTGCTTGATCAAAAGCATTTCCTGCCATTTTAATGGATGCAGATGATACGATATCATTTAAAGATAAAACTGCGATATCAGTAGTTCATCCTCCGATATCTAGTACCATGTTAGCGGTTGGTTTTGAAATATCTAGTCCACTACCAATAGCAGCTACTTTTGGTTCTTCTTCAATATAAACTCTTCTAGCTCCAGTTCTTTCTGCTGCTTCTTTAATGGCATTTCTTTCTACTGGTGTAATATTGGTAGGACAACAAATTAATACTCTTGGTCTACCAAATAAACGTTTTGCTTTAATCTTTTTAATAAATGCATTAAGCATAATTTCCGTTATTTCAAAATCTGCAATAACTCCATCTTTCATTGGTCTTATCGCTTTTACTTTTCCTGGAGTTCTTCCAATCATTTCTGCTGCTTCTTTTCCTACAGCAATTACTTTTTTTGTATCTGCTTCTAATGCAACAATACTCGGTTCATCTAAAACAATCCCTTTTCCTTTTATATAGATTAGGACATTTGCTGTTCCTAAATCGATTCCAATATCTTTTGATATCATTTTGTCACATCCTTCTGTCAACATTATTTTACCATACTTTCTATTTTTCTAGTACTATTATACGATTTTACCAAAAAAAAGAGTACGGCTACTCTTCTTTTGATGAAACATTTAAATTTTTGTTTAGATATTCCGTTGGATTAACCATTTGATTATTAATGGATAATTCAAAATGTAAATGATTTCCTAAATCTTTTTCCATTTTATTCGTACCACTTTTTCCTAATACTTGACCTTGTGTTACTTTATCTCCCTTTTTTACAGATACTTCCGATAAACTTTGATAAATGGATACGTAATTGTTCTTATGTTGTACTTTTACAATGTTTCCTAAAGTTTCATCTTCTTTTACTTCGATGACTTCTCCTTCTAGAATAGAGATTACTTCGAATGGTGTTTCCGATACAAAGTCTACACCAGTATTTTGGATGTAAGTACTATCGTATTTTGTAATAGACTTTTCTTGTTCTTCTTCACTTGCTTTATAGTCATAGTACGTTTTTCCAATGGTTACATCTGCTTGAAGATAAGGATTAATAATTGTTTCAACTTGATTGATTACCGGTAATTCTTTTCTTGTAATCGTATCGTTTACATGATTATCTGGAATCTTGGATAATCTTTTGTTGCTTTCTATCGTTGCATAAGTTACATATACTCCAAATGCTAGAAAAAGGATAAGGGTCGGAATAACATAGGATCTTAATTTTCGTCTTTTCATCAATTTCACCTCACCTATAATTTTTCCAAAAAAAAAGAATTTATACATACTCTATAATTATCTAAAACATACAAATTTTCTTCTAACGAAAAAAAATGGTGATCCTTTCATTTTTTTTCTCTCTTTTTAATCATTCGTATAATATAAAAAAAATAGCTGGATTTTATTTTACCATTTTTTTAATAATGAAAAAGAAGAATTAATGGGATTTTATATTATTTTTTTGTTTTTTTTTTGAGTAATTTACGTGCTGCTTTTAAATCAGTGTAATATATATGTCCTGATGTTGAATGATAATGTATTCCGCCAAAACTAATTTTAGTATTTATCAAGTCTTTATTTAATTCTTCAGTCATTTTTAATCCAATATATGTTATGAAATACATATTGGAGTAGAATGCTCCGTAGATATCATTGCTTCTGAAGATACAATATATTGTTAGTTCATTGTTTCTGATTATTACTTGTATGAATTGTAGGCAGGGTATGTCTTCTCTATCAGCATCTAGTGGTGGGTCATATGTTACTGCTACTGCACGGTTGCTTCCAGGATTATGTTGTAATCTTTTTTTCATTACGTTGAATTGGTTTATATTGAAATGTGCTAATATCCTATTTGGATAGGAGTAGACGAATCCTTGGTCGGATTCATCTTCAAATGATTTTACATATTCATATAATGCATCACTTTTAATAGGGCTTCCTG
>JAFUFG010000203.1 GCA_017470045.1 Bacilli bacterium
ATGGACTATTAATGCAACCATCTGAAGGAAGAGATCTTAAACAGGAGATAGATACAGCGGCATCCTACATGGTGACATTAAAAAATAAACTAAACATGTCATGATTCATGCTAATGCAACAAAATAGAGACGCATCATCAATGGATCGTCGCAAAGCTGAATTAAGCGAACCAACTCTCAACGACATTAAGCAGACGGGAGGTGTTGGCGAAGCTAGTGATGTTGTACTTCAATTATTTTATCCTTTTCGTGAAAAGTTAGCAACATACAGAGGATATAGAATTCTTGGTGATCAAGGATTAACTCGTTGACACAGATCGATAGTAATCAGTAAGAATAGATACGGTATTGCAGACCAAGTTATAAATACTTGATTTGCTGGTTCTATTGGTTGATTTAAAGAACTTCCAGCTCCAGATAAAATAACAGATTATACTCAATTCCAAACAGAATATGGAAATATACCTTGTAAAAATAAAGAAATGTTAAAAAGAGATGATTCTACTCCACAACGAGTAGATGAGAAAAAGCCTATAAAATTTAATTTTTAATGGCTATTGAATTACCTAAAACAAAAGTTAAAGCAGAATTACAAGACCCTAAGTACTTAATTGTATTTGGACGTCCGAAGATTGGCAAATCAACAGCCCTTGCTGCGCTTCCAAACAATCTTATAGTTGATCTTGAAAGTGGTTATAAGTATATTGACGCTCTTAAAGTCGAAGCAAACAGTTTAACAGATTTAAAAGAAATTGCAATAGCGATAAAAGAAGCTGGTTGTCCATATAAATATCTTACGCTTGATACTATTACTAAACTAGAAGAAATTGTAAAACCTTTAGCATTAAAATTATATCTTGATACTCCAGCTGGTAGTAAATTTACTGGCAAGGATGTTTTAGATGCACCAATGGGGGCTGGATATAGTAAAATTAGAGAAGCTATCGAGATGATAATCGATATGTTTCAAAAGGTTGTACCAAATATTATCTTAGTATGCCATGTTAAAGATTCTGCTGTAGCAAACAGTGATATAACTGCAAAAGTTATTGATTTGACTGGTAAAACTGGTAGAGTACTGGCATCTAGATCAGATGCAATTGGATATTTATATAGAGACGATTTCTCTAATTCGATTTTAAGCTTTAATAGTAATGATAAATTTGTAGAATGTGGTTCTAGACCAGAACATCTTCGGAATAAAGATATTGTTCTTGGAGAAATGCAAGATGATGGAACCATTATTTATCATTGGGAACGTATATTCCCATCAGAATCTACTAATAATGCTTAAAATATCATTTGTTTTTGACGAAACATCTGGAACTGTATCTAACGTAAAAGTAGATGGATATAAACCAAAAATCAAGGAAGTAAATTCTCCTTGTACAGATGTTGATCTTGAAGTACAGGAAAACAAACTCGAGTTGTCTAAGAATGCATTAGAAAAACTTAATGCAAAGGCAGACGATAGAATATCAGTTCAGTATTGACAAGAAGGTATTGGTAAATCTGTACCTATTATTGGAAAAGCTGAAGTATTTACTGATAAACTCGATGGTAATAGACTTACTAAAGCTGGTACTGTTTCGTTTAGAGGTGAAAAACGTATTACGTTACTTGAGTTTGGAACGTACTTTAACTTAGAAGAATTTAAAGATAATATTTGGAAACTCGTTCCTATTAAAATTGAAGAGGAAAAAGATGATCTTTCCGAAGAACAAGCTGATATAGAAGCTTTAAATGATTCTGAAATTGATAAAGAGATAGATAATATTATGGCAGATGATGATCTGCCCTTTTAACAATATAATAAAGTTATACTATGGGAATGTTTAATTTAGGCTCTACCACCGGCCTTTCTGAAGGTGGCAAATTTCTTAGCGCTGGTATTCATAATGCTAAATTTAATGGCCTTGCTTTAAGTGAAATTACTTCACAGAAAGATGGTACGGTTTATAAAACAATGCAGCTAACGCTTGATGTTGATGGATATGGTGACTTTACTCACAATTTCTTTGAGCCTACATCTAATGAGAGAACTCAGTCTCAGTTTGGTGAGAATCCTTCACAGGTAGAGCAGTTTATGGTGGCTCTTCGTCAAATTCTTGATGCTCTCGATCCTAAAATTGGTGAAAGTATTGATAATAAGAATGTTGTCGTCAATGGAAAGAAAATCGATACAGATAATCTTGATTTTGATCAGCTTGTAAAACTTTCTGCAGTTCTTACTAAACCATATATTGGTACAGAAGTTGAAGTAAAGCTTGTTCCTCAGTCTAATGGATTTAATAGTATTCCTGGATTCCCTGCAAGAATTAATCGCGCTGGTGCTCTTGGCATTGCTACTAGATTTATTGGTCACAATCTTACTCTTTCTCAGACTGAACAGAGAAGGATTGAACAGGCTCAGAACAATCGTCCCACTAATATGGCTCCTGCATCAAGCAATGCAACTCTCGATGGTGTAGCAGACGCTCTTGGTGTGGATACAAATACAGACCTTCCATTTTAGTAACTAATGAAATTTTCATTAGAACCAATCACGATAACAAAGGAATTAATTTTAAATAGAATTCCTGAAGAACAGATTATGGAACACTATTTAGGCATAAAAATTCAAAAAGGCCTATTTAGAAGTCCCCTTAGAAAAGACCAGAAACCAACTGCGAGTTTCTATAGAGATCGACGTGGTAGGTTAATAATGAAAGATTTTTCTGGAGCGTTTAGTGGTGACTGCTTTGCAGTTGTTATGGAACGTTTTCAGTGTAGTTATTACATGGCTCTTCAAATAATCGCAAATGATTTCGGAATTATTCGACGCAATGATTTAACAAAACACAAACCAAAGATCGAATATTCCGGAATCAAATTTGAAGAGAAAGAATCCGCAAAAATTCAAATAAAGACAAGAGATTTTACAGAAGATGAATTGAATTGATGACTTAAATATGGAATTACAAAACAAACCCTAGAAAAATTTAGAGTTTATCCAGTAGACGCTGTATGATTAAATGATCAATTATTTTATCAGAATCTCGATAAAAAACCAGTATTTGGATATTATGGCGGAATTAAAAATGGAATTGAACAGTGAAGAATATACTATCCTGGAAATACACGATATAAATTTATATCTAATTGGAAACAAGAACAAATTCAAGGAGCTCACATGATTTCTGAAAATTGTAATGATTATATAGTTATTACCAAATCATTAAAAGATGTCATGGCTTTATATGAATTTGGAATTCCTGCAATAGCACCTTGTTCTGAAAATTTATTTGTTACTAAATCTCAATATGACCAATTAAAGTCACATTATAAACATTTATATCTTTTTTATGATAATGATTTACCAGGTATTCAAGCAATGCGAAAAATACGTAAACAATTTCCAGAAGTAATATGTTTAATGTTACATAGAGAAGATGCAAAGGATTTTTCTGATTATAGAAAGACTTTTGGATATAGAAAGACTTTGGAATTAGTTAATAAAGCAAAAGAATATTATGGTGAAACGTAAAAAAGAAATAGCACTCCCGACTGAAGAAGATCTTGAGAAAAAACCTAAGAGAAGAGGGATTGGAGCAAGAAATAAAGCAAAAGGTAACGAATACGAAAGAAAAATCGCTCAAGAATTAAGAGATTTAGGATTTACTGGTGTTGTAACAAGTCGAAGCGAATCTAAAGCAATGGATAATAATAAAGTAGATTTAATAGATAAAAATAATTTACTACCTTGTAATATTCAATTAAAAAAGACTGTTAATACACCTCAATATTTTAAAATTAGAGAAGAATCTACTGTTGACCCTGAAACATTTTGTCTTATTTGAAACCGACAAGAAAAGGCTAATATAAACTTTATGTCTGTTGGTGAAATAGTAATGCTTCCTAAATCGTTATTTTATAAATTAATTAAACCTTATGCTAAATCCGAGAGTTAATATCTTTCGGATTTTTTAATTTTATGAAACAATTTAAAATTGCAGTCAGTACTCCTGATCGAGCTATTATTATTCCAATGGAATATAATGAAGAACAAGATACTGTAGAAATTAAGGAACTTCAAGTTGAACCTGTTCCTGATAAGGATGAGGATCTCTCAAAAGATCCAGCATTTGTTATTGTACAAAGAATATTAAATACGTTTTATAATGAGTAGAAATGTTTATCCATTTTTAAGTGGAACATTAAGAGCTGTTATAGAAGAATTATCAAAGAAAGATGATCCCATTGCTAAAGAGATATATTCTATTGATAAGGATGTTGAGGATTTATTAAGAATTAAAAATTATGTTCCTCTGAGTCTAAGAGATAAGATTATCGAAAAAATCTTAGACGATCGTTTAACTGGAGAAGTATCGATGCTATCTGTTAGAATTGGTGGAGACGACCCAAATATATCTTTTCTACCAAAAGATAAAAAACCAGAATATACTGCAGATGGAACATGGGCTAGAAGAAATCGTCAAGATGGTAAACCTGCAAGGATTTTTCAAAAAGCGATTGTAAAACAATTTAAACAACAAGAGTGGGAAGTCTTTTCTAATGCCTTTAAAGCAGAAGTTTGTAATTGTAATAATTTTGAATTGGTTTCTGGAGAAGATATTCGTAAGTGGTACAATGAAGAAAATTATTATGAATCGAAGGGTACTTTAGGAAACAGTTGTATGCGATATCCAAGCGCTCAAGATTATTTTGATGTATATGTGGATAAAGCAAAAATGCTTATCACTAAAAAGGCTGGTAGATTAACTGGTAGGGCAATCGTTTGGGAAATCGATGAAAATACAACGATTCTTGATAGAGTTTATACTTGTTTTGATTATCTTTATAACTGCTTCATTGATTATGCTAAAGACCACAAATGGATAATTCGTGAAGATAATTCACTATTACATACCGGAGAAGAACAATATTGGCTTACTCCAGACGATGATTACAACTCAGCGAAACATTTAAGTCTTAAAATTCAATTGGATCATTCATACGAAGAATTCCCTTATGTAGATTCATTTAGGTATTATAATGAATCTGAAAATTATCTTACAACGAATATAGATGAATGTGCATTGGATTCTACTGATGGAGATTGGTGTAGAAACAGTATCAGTTGTGAGTGTTGTGGAGAAGTATACTATGGGTATTCAGAGGATGAACTTCCTGATGGTCTTCATTGGTCTGAATGGGGAGACGGCTATTATTGTGATAACTGTTGCTATTGGAGTGAATATATGGATGATTATATTCCGAATAGTGTTGACTATGCACTTGTTCACAGAGGACACTATGCTACTGATAGAATTCCGATGTGTGAATTAAGTGCATTACTTGTAAGTGATCCAGTAGCAGCAGATAATGTTGACGGACCTGTTGTAAAAATTGATAATTGTTATTACGATCTTCAAGATTGTAAGAATTTCATTGTGTTTAATTTAGATACAAATAAATATGAGATACGATCTGATTCCGATTAGAGGAATCGAAGAAGTACACAAAGTACTTAATTTAAAGTTAGAAGATCACTTTCCAGGCGAATGGAAACAAGGTTTATCTTGGACAAGTGTACTTTCTAATTTGAAAAAACACTTGCTCGATTTTGAAAAAGGAGTAGATTTTGATAAAAATGGTACACTTTCCATTGCTCATGTTGCAGCAGATGCATTAATGCTCGCAGAGTATTTTTCTATAAATCCTGCTGGAGACGATAGACAATTTCTACCGATTAATCGTCCAATCGTAGCACTTGATATTGACGATGTGTGTCTTGATTTTATAGGAGCATTTGAAAAGAAAACAGGTATCAAATGCAACGATTACTGGAATGGCACATATGAAATGCGATCCAAACTGGAAGAACTTTCTAAAGATGAGGAATTCTGGACAACTTTGGAAACAAAACATATGCCTACATTCGAACCAGATTTGTATATTACAAGTCGTTCAATTCCAGTAGAATGGACTAAGAAGAATCTCGAACGAAATGGTTTTCCTTGTGCGCCTGTTTATTGTGTTCCATGGAATGAAAGCAAGGTTGATCTATTAAAAGAACATAAAGTTTCAATACTTGTAGATGATAAATTCCAGAATTATAAAGACGCCATTGATAATGGTATATTCTGTTATCTCATGGACGCTCCTCACAACAAATATTATAATGTGGGTCATCGTCGTATATATAATTTAAATCTTTCTATAAAATAATGAATAATCTATACGAAGAACTTATCCTTTCGAAAAATCATAGATTGAATCAATCGGATCTTGAAATGCTTGATAGGTTACAAAAAGAATTTAACATTATTGAAATTACAGATAAAGTTTTTAACAATGATATAGAAACAATTTTATCATGGTTAATTGTTAATAAATTACCATACAATATTGCTTCTAAAATGGTTACTTGCAATCAAGATTTGTATTATCCTATTGTATATGTTGAAAAAGGACGAATTAATGCAACTTTATCTGAAAATCTGATTATTGAATATGTTACTAAAATGAATAGATTGTTAGGATATGCAAGTTAAATTTTCAGATTTTAAGATAATTCCAATAATGGATTCAATAAAACGATTAGATATAAGTGATGAACTTTATTTCTCAGACAAATATCGTGATTATATTAGCAATAGTCGTTTAAAATACATAAATCCAACAGAAAATGGTACTCCTGGACTTTATAAAGCCCCTCCAAGGTTTACAACACAAAGCTTAAAGATTGGTAGTGCACTTCATGAGATGCTATTACAACCCGATTCATTTACATTACTTCCAAAAATGGGTAGACCTACAGCAAAGTTAGGAGATGTAGTAGAAATGGTATACAATCTTGAAAAAGATGGAATGGATAGGA
>JAFUFG010000022.1 GCA_017470045.1 Bacilli bacterium
CTTCATAAACATCCACTCCTAGAACTTCTCCTAGAATAGATACTTCTTGATCCATTAATTTTTCTAATACAAATCCTCTACCTCGAAATAGAATCCTACCTCCTTGAAATAGAATAGAAATTCGATTTTCTTCCAAAGACAAGATTTTTAGGTAATTTAATATATGAATCCGATTTCGATAAATCGTATAACGAAATTCCGTATCATTAAAATATCGATTGATTTTATCCTTCAAGATGCATCACCTAAAAAATTATATGCAAGAAAAAAAGAAATACGATTGTATTTCTTATAGATTTTGAAGTCTTTCACGAATCATGGTACTTACATCTTTCATATCTGCTTTACCATTTAATTTTGTTTTTGCAAGTCCCATAACTTTACCCATATCTTTTTGACCTTCTGGTTTTACTTCAGCAAAGATTTCATCAATAACTTTTGCAACTTCTTCACTGCTTAATTGTTCTGGTAAATAATTCATTAAAACATCAATCTCAGATTGAGTCTTTTCTACTAAATCCGTTCTTCCACCTTTTTCGAATTCAGTAATAGAATCACGTCTCATTTTAATTTGTTTATTTACAACTTCAATAAGTAATTCATCATTTTCTTCTCTCTTATGATCAATTCTCTCTTGTGCCATTGCAGCTTTAATCATACGAATAACAGTAAGTCTTTCTTTTTCATGAGCCTTCATTGCTTCAATCATATCTTTTTGTAATTGTTCTACCATTGTCTCATCTCCTCAACACATATTATACAATAAAAAAGGACAAAAAAATAGAGATTTTAATAATCTCTATTGTTAGCACGGTTTCTCTTTTGAGAATTTTTGATACCTTCTTTTTTAGCAGCTCTTCTTCTTACTCCTGGTTTATCGTAAGCTTCTCTTTTTTTCCATTCTGAAGGGACACCATCTCTTGCCACTTTTTGTTTAAACTTTCTTAGAGCTTGATCTAAATTTCCTCTAACAGTAACTTTAGTTGCCATTCTATCCCTCCCTTCGCTTCAACTACCAAGAATTATAACAAAGAATTTTTTGATTTTCAACACATTTTCTTGATTTTTTTAACAAAAAACGACAAAGTGAGCCAAATTTCGCAAGAAAATTCCAAAATATATTCCACTATGGTAGAAAAAAGACAAAAGATATGAAGTTAATGGTAAGCAAATAGCAAGGAAAAAAAGAATAACAAGAACTCGGATTATTCGAGAGGACATAGATTTCCTTCTCCAATTCTACGGATTGCAGAACCTAAACTATGTCCTGCATCATAGAGTACTCTTATCACATTCGTAAAAGCATTCACCATGCTAGAAGTAATACTAGTACTACCCCCACGAATCGATAATAATTTTTCATCTTCTATCACACTCATGAACGACACCTATCTGGATTGGTTATTCCTTCAAAAACACCAGATAAGAAAACAACCAAAGATGCAATTCCTAAGGCCATCCAAACATTCATCGTAAAACCACCCTTAATATTTGATAATTGATTATCTGTTAGTTTTTCCATCCATATCATCCTTCCATATAATTTGAAAAATTGTAATTAATTTTTTTCGCTCTCTTAAAATCCATATTGTTCCAATCTCATTTACCTTTCTTTTTTTCTTACCAGAAAAAGATAACTGAATAGAATGGTAATGCTCTTCTTTTTGAAATACATTCTTCTCGATTTTTTCAATTTGATAAGAATATTTTCGATTACATAGATAAAAGAAATGATTATTCAGTAATTTCGAATATTCTTTATCCGTAACAAACAATTGAATTTGATTATCATCTAAAAATACTACTTGATAAGGATCAAAAACAGAAATTTTAAAACTAGAAAAAACAAGAGAAAAGGAAGTGAGTAAAATGAATAATATGACGCAATAGATTTTTAATAAAAAAGTTTTTTCATAGTTTTTTTTCATCAATTAATTTCCCCTTATCAAGTTTTATCAACCGATTAAAATATTTCTTTGAATTTTTTCGATGACTAATCACAATAACAGTTTTATCACTCAAATACTCTAATACATCTTTCAAAATTAGATTCGTCAATTCGATATCAATCTGACCAAAAGCTTCATCAAAAATATAAATACTACTAGAACGCAAAAGACTCCTTGCTAAAATTAGTCGCTGACGCTCTCCACTACTAAGATAGAATCCATTTTCTTCCAATAATACTTTATAATTTGAGACTTCTTCTCCAAAGATTCGATTCACTCTAGTAATTCGTATTACTCTTAGAAATTCTTCATCGGATACTTCTTGATATAAACAGATATTTTGATAAATAGAATCCTGATATAACATTTCATTGGAAGTAACATAAGTAATATACTTTCGAATATTTTCCAAGTGATAATGATTAATATCAATTCCATTAATGGAAATAAAACCAAATGGAACATCAATATATCGAAGTAAGATCTTCATCAAAGTACTTTTCCCACTTCCACTATTTCCAAAGAATAAAATTCTTTCTCTCGCATGAATAGTAAGAGACACCTCATCAAATAGGATACGGTTATGCAAAGAGAAAGTGAAATTTTGAAAACAGATATCTCCGACCATATCATATTTTTGAAAATAATAACTTTTCGCAAAACTTTCTTCTTTTAAAAGAAAAATCTCATTCACTCTTCGATAGCAAATTAAAAAATTGGGATATTCCTCTAGTACTTGTAAGAAACGAGGGATCGAACTTAATACGTATTGAAAGAAAGTTTGATAAAGAATTAAAGTAGATAAACTAAGTCTTTCGTAGATTACCTGATAAGCACCTATCGTATAAACAGAAATAGAAAGAATGTGTTGAAACAATTCTTTAATGTTAGAATCCAACGATAGAAAGCAAGAATATCGATAATGGTGTTCTAATAAATTTCGATATCTTAATAAGAATTTATCATAAAATCGTTTTTCTAAGTGACTCCCCTTTGTAGTATCTACATTACTGATACTCTCAATCATATAAGTTTCCATTCCGTCTTCTAAATTTCGAATCTTCTTATACTGTTTCTTCTTTTTATCCTTTCGAATAACCATATAAAAAAAAGTAAAGAAAATATATCCAGTAAAAAGAACCGAAAGATTCTTTGAATAATGAAACAAAAGAAAGAAAAAGAATAGAATCCGAAATAAATCAGAAAAGAAATAATTCAGAAAAGATACGAGAAAAGACTTCATCGTATTCAAATCATGAAATCGAGCTAGAACTTCACCAGTAGTTCTATTTTTATAATAAAAATAAGGAAGCAAGAGGAGCTGCTGAAACGTTTTGAAAGTGACAGATTCGTCAAAGGAGAAAAGTGTTTTATATAAAAATCGATCATATGCATTATGAACCAAGAATAATAGAAAAGAGATACCTCCAATCATCCATGCAATAAGTGGAATATTAATGGTAATCAAATAATCAATTCCATAAGAAAGAATATACTTAAAATAAAATGAAATCAGAAATTCGAATAATAATATAAGGGAAGTGAATGAAAAAATAAGTAAAAAGTATTTTTTTAGATAGGTCTTAAATAAGCTTAATAAAATGGTTTGTTTTCGAATAACAGGTAACTTCTTCTTTGGTTTTAAGTAAATATAATTTCCTGTAGTCATTAATAAAAACTCTGATATTTTTAATACTCTCTTTCCTTTAGCCGGATCCATAATCGTAACTTTATTTTTTTCGATTTTATATAAAACAACAAAATGTTGGTAATGACGATTCACATTGATATGAGCAAGACAGGGTAAGTTATTATCTTCAATTTTTTTCAAGTCTCCTGACATACCATAAGCATCAAAACCAATTTCTTTTGCCGCCTGAATTAGGTTGTAAGCAGAAACTCCATCCTTATTCGTATCCGTTATTTGCCTTAAGTATTCCTTCGATACATCTCCACCAAAAAATCGAATCACACTAAGCAAACAACAAATACCACAGTCTTTCATTCCATCTTGCAACACAACTTTCATCACGTATTCCTCTCACCTCCTATAATATTATTCGAGATGAACAAGGCTTTTCGTACTTTTTTAGTAAAAAAAACAAAAAAAATCATTACCGAAGTAATGATTTATTTCAAAAATGGTGTCCGCGAGGCGACTCGAACGCCTGACCGATCGCTTAGAAGGCGATTGCTCTATCCAGCTGAGCTACGCAGACATATTTCAACTGACAACTTAGATTATATAATAAAAGTACTGATATTTCAAGTACTTTTTTATTTTATAACTCATTTTTCTCAATATTTCGAACATTTTTCCCATCTACTTCCACCATAACCATAGAAACATCATAGTTTTCAAATACAGAATAAGAAATACAATAAAGGACCTCTTCTAAGACTTCATCATTACTATCAAATAAGGAATGATTAAAATTTAATACAAAAATATCATTTTCTTCTCTAGAATCAATCAACTCCAAATCACGATTCACAACACTTACCAAATCCATAGATGGATTACTAGATAACTCATCTACGATAATATCAATCTTATTTCTAGAATCATTTAGATATTTCGTAACAGGAACATAATAAGTATCACCATCATCTTCTAATAAATAATAGACAACTACTTTCGCAATATCTGATCTAGAAGTAAGATGAATCACTGGATTAATATCCAAACTTTTATTTAATATCTTTGGATATCCTTCTAAGTAATCCCCTTCAACTAAAATAGTTACTCCATCTACCCCATCTAATTCCATTAGACTATAAACAATAGAAATAACACAAGAAGATAAGTTCTTGCTATCTTGAAATTCCTGATTAAAATCAAGAATCAAATAGTTCTCATCATAATAGACTTGATTAAGAGAAACGGATTCTTCTAAAAAACCATTTAATCTAGAAGAATATTTAAGATTATTTTTCTTTAAATAAGAAATAATTTTAAAAACATTATCTTCCATACGATCTGAAGATAAAAGAATTGGTTTCTTTACAAAATACCCACTACGATCAGTTAAATAAATGGAAGAATTCGCAACAGAAGTAACGTCTTCAATGGTAACCATAACAGGAATCGTTTTCTCTTTCGTAATAGAAGAAATAGTGGATACAACTAATAATAAAAACAAACATAAAGTCGTACGGAAAATCTTTTGAATAGCCTTTTTACGAATCATTTTCTTCACCTATTTCATCTTATGAAAAAAGCGTACCATTTAGTACGCTTATATCGATAATTCATTTAACTTTAGAAGTTCTACAACAGCACCACTACGACTATTCGTACCTAATTTTTGAATCACATTCGAAATATGATTTCGAACTGTTTTTTCGCTAATCTTCAAAGTATTCGCAATTTCTCTTGTCGTATAATCTAAAATTAAATATTCAAATATTTTCTTTTCTCTATTTGTTAATATCGAATTTGCCATTCTTATCACCTAGTATATCCTATGTGAAAAGAAAAAAATTGCTAACTCTTTTGAAACTTCACAGTAATATTACGTTTCGAATCATAACTTTCTTGTAATAATCTCATCACTTGATTAGCTAAAGACTCATTATGCTCATTTGAAATACAAACACAATTAATATTAACCTGCTCCATCTTAACAAAACAATCTAGTTTTAATTCTTTTTTTATTTTTAATTCACTCTCTTCTTCTTTCGATTGTACTTCATTTAAATACTTTAATTTTTCATAAGCATTATTTTTTTCTTCATTTGATTTCATAGAAGTCATTTCTTTTTGTAGAACTTCCATTTCTTCTTGTCTTTCCTCTTGAAGATTAACTCTCATTGCAACCAAACTAGATGCTTCTTGTATCGTACTAACAACATTTTCTTCCGTTTCAGTATCTTCTATTGTCGTTAGTAAATCATTAGGAATCGTAACATAATAGACACACAAAACAAAAATAATACTTAGTAATGTAAAATACCATAAATTTCTCTTTTTCATGAATCTTTTCTCCTCTACAAGAAGATATGCAGAAAAAGAAAAAATTAGTACCAAAAGTACTAATTTATTTTCGTTCCACAGCCAACACAATAGTTTTCCCCTGGTTCAACCTTAGACCCACAATTCTTACAGTAGTTAACCGTTGTTTCTTCTAATACCTCTACATTTGGAACATTAGAAGAATTGTTAGAAGAATGATTCGAATACGTATAAGAATAACCATTTGTATCTCTAGTTTCGGATTCATTTGGAGACTTTTTATAAGAAGTAGTATTCTCTTTACCAAATAATCCTAAAAGCCAATCTCCTACAGGATCTTTCATTGGAGTTGGTCCCATATATTCACTACTACCTACTCCTAAAATGAAGGAAAAGATTGGTGTCAAGAAATATAGTCCAACTGCAAAACCTTCCGATTTTC
>JAFUFG010000204.1 GCA_017470045.1 Bacilli bacterium
AATTTAGATTATAGTATTCGTAATTTTAATATGGTAAAAAATAATTTTGATACAGACTCTTTATCTATTGATGGAAAAAGCATTATAGAAGGGGATATTGATGATTATTCTACAGCTTTAGAAAACACTAAAATCAGTATCTTTCGTGCGGTACAAGAAATTCGAAGTGCTGCAGTAAATCAATTTAATGCGATGCAAGAATCTTATAATAATGATGCTATTCGTCAAGAACAAGAAATGGCAAATCAAGGATAATGGTTGGTGAAATGTATGAATGGTAGTTTAAAAGATACAATGTTACCTTTAGGTAGTGTTTTGCGTTTAAAAGGTGCAAAACAAAATGTTGTGGTAATTGGTTATGCTGTAGTGGAAGAAGGAGATGTTAAAGTATGGGATTACTTAGGATGTCCTTATCCTACTGGAGTTATTAGTAGTGATCAAAATCTTTTATTTAATATAGAGGAAATTGATCGTGTTATTTTTTTTGGTTATTCGGCAGAAGAAGATAAAAAATATCGTAGTGCCTTAGTTCAAAATTTAAAAAAGATAAAGGAGAATAATGTTCTTCCAAAATAATAAGAGTGCTATAGCTCTGACATATTTTTAAAAAGACGGAATTGGGGTGAAGTTATGGCTTCTATTCATTATGATGGTGAGAAAGTTGGAATTGGCGTAGAGAAGGTTCGTAGTATTGCGGAAGATTTAAACTCTTATTCCAATAATTTATATAACGCTACGAAAATAATTGTAAGTGCGAATGGTTTTGATCAATTTGTTGGCGGAATTACTGCTAACACTTTTTCGGATGCTATTCAAAATTTTTCTAGCGGAGTAAATGATTTGATTCATAAAATTCGTGAAGAACAAATTCAAGTATTGCAATTTAGTAAGAATAAAGATGATATTAATGTCTTCCTTAAGTCTTTAACGGATGAAGAGTCAAAGCAATATGATTTGGAACAAATTGAAAGATTAAAGGATCGTAGTAGTAATATCTTTAAACGTGCTGGTTCAACTTTGGCTACTATTGGATTAGGTTTAGTAGAAGGTGTTGGAGATTTCTTAGAGACGGGTGCAGATCTATTGGTTATGGCAGGGTGTGGTGTAGCATCTATTTTTACTGCAGGATTTGATTTTTTAACTGGTAAAAAGAACGAAAACTCTGTTACTAAGAGAATGTGGGATTGGTGCAGAGGATATGTTGCGGATAAGAAGGTTGAAACTTGTTTTAATAAATTTTATTCTAATACTAATATAGGTCGACAGATTAAGGCAAATGCTTATGGTTTTGATACTGTTCGAAGTATTTCTAAGGGTGTTGGATATACTGCTGGTATGATTGGACTTACTGTTTTAACAGGAGGATTGGCTGCTGGTGGTGGAGCTGCTGTTGGTGCTGCTGGAACTGTTTCTAGTACTAATCTTGCTATTACTGCAGGAGTATTAGGCTTTTCCAATGGAACAGAAGAAGCTTGGGCAGATGGTGCAGACTTATTAGATGGTTTTAAATATGGACTTGCCTCTGGTGCTTGGGAAGGAATTCAATGGTATGCTGGGGCTAAGATTAATCAAGTCGGTGGTATTGGAGATCAAGTGGCAAAGACATTTTTCAATGGTGCGAAAGGTGCAGCTACTCGTGTTGCTTTAGATACTGTTGATTCTGCTGCTGAAGGTTTTGTTCAACCTGCATTGAAAATGATTTATAAGTATGATGATAAAAAGAGTTTTTCAGAAAATTATAAGCAACAATTTGAAGAATCTGGTGGATGGGATAATGTTAAGACTCAAGCAATCTTAGGTGGAACAATGTCTTTTGCTAGTGAAGTAGGAGATTTAAGAAAACTTTTAAAAGAAAATAAAAATACGAATGTATTAGAAGGTGAAATTGTAGGTGGTACTGCTGTTGCTGGAGGCGGAGCGGCTATTGCGATGGATAATTCTAAGATTTCATCTATTGGTAAAACGACTGCTTCTATTAATGGTAAGACAATAGATGTCGATATTTTGCCTACAAATGCTAAGTTAGATACTTCTAATATGAAGGTTATCGATGCTGAAGTTGTTAATACAAAAACGCTTGGATCTAATGTATCTGCAAAGAATGTAGATGTTAATCTTAAGAATATGGATACTAAAATATCTGCAAAAAATGTGGATGTAAGTATAAAGAATGTAGATGCAAAGGTAACAAAAAATGTGGATGTTAATTTAAAAAATACGGTTACTAAAAATGTCGATTCAACTATCAAGAATGCGAATGTTGGAGTTGTTACGAAACAAATTATTGATGCAGAATATTCACCAAAAAATACTATTCAATATACGAAGACTGTTAATTCCGCATTACCAGTTGTGAAGAATACCACTTCCAATGTTCCGGTTGCTAAGACCGCTACATCTAATTTACCTACTGTAAAAAATACTGCGTCTAATCTTCCGGTTGTTAAGACTACAACATCTAATTTGCCTGCTGTAAAAAATGTTTCTTCTAATCTTCCAACAATAAAGAATGTTACTTCTGATTCTTATGTTATGAAGACTGGTAGTACAGTTTCTACTACTGCAGCATCTGCTTTTGTTAAGAGTGATGCCCCTGTTATTCATACAAAGGAAAGTGTTAAGGCTACTGTAAGAGATGGCATTGAACAATCCATTACATCAGGAGCTTTCGATAATTTAGATAGTCAAGTTCTTTCAGGCGGTTTGAATGGGGTGGCTAATTCTGCTAAGAATACTAATAATAATCAGTCTAATGATACTGTCCAAAAAATAATGAATAAAGCGAAGGCTATTAAACCACAGAAAACAATGATTGATACTTCTGCTGCAGGAAATAAAATAACAGAAATTACTTCAAGGATTAGTAAGAATACTACCAGTCAAGCGGATTCTGCAATTAATTCAAAATCATTATCTACTCTTGGAACGGTAAGTGCTGCTAGTACAATGATTCCTGCTGTTAATTTGAAAACTGTGGGAAGTAATATTGATAGTTCTGTTACGAAACAGATTAGTTCTAATCTTAGTAATACGAAGTCTTCTATGATGAGGAATATTGGTTCGAATGCAGATGTCGGTGTTAAAAATGTGAATGTTGATATTTCGCTTAAGAATATTGATTCTAATCTTTCTACGAAGAATATAGATGCTAATTTGAAAAATGTCGATCCTAAGAATATTAAAGCGGATGTAACTATTAAAAATAAAGATACAAAAGTAGATTTAGGATTTGATACAGCAGTTAAATCAAATAAGGACGTTTCTATTAAAGTGGAATCATCTTATAAAAGTTTAGGTGGAACATTATTAGAAGATGTTAATTCTACTGAAGGAATGAATTCTACTGTTGCTTCTAATATTGAAAAAGCGAAATCTAGTAAAGCTGCTTCTAGTGTTTGGAATGAATACAAAAATAAAGATGTTGGTGAAGTACTTACTGATTCTTTTGATAAGAATAATAAATATTATGGTAAGTTCACAGAAGAGGATTTGAAAACATTCTATAAGGATCACAAAGTTCCTGAAAATTATAAAAGTACAATTCTTGGTTATGATTACTCGAATGCGAAAAAAGACTTTCTTTCTTCTTATGATGGAGAAGGACCTTTTGCTAAAAAGTTTACAAGCCAGGACTTAAAGTATTATAAAGAAACAGGTAAATTACCTGAGAGTTTTCATTATGCTGCAGCGGATTACATGTTAGAAGATCCTATTTCGAAAGATTTAATTGATTCTCAATGGGATGGAAAATATTATGGTAAATTTACAAAAGAGCAAGTTGATAATTATACAAAATATGGAGAGATTCCTAAGAATTATGAGTCTATTGTAAAAGAGACCGAATATAAAAGTGAAGTTTCTAAAAATCTATTGGGCGCTCAATTTAAGGGCGATAAGTTTTATGGTAAATTCACAGATGCAGAATTAGATACTTATTATAAAGATGGAATTGTTCCTAAAAATTATGATAAAGTTGCTGCAGAAGTTAAAAGTAGTAAAATAAATACAAATTCATTAGAGTCTCAGTTTAAGGAATATACTCCTAAGAAAAATGAGATAAAAACAGATATTGCTTCCGAATATAAAGATAATAATATATCTAAAAAATATGATACTGATTTGGAAAAGTTTTATAAGAATGATTCTCCTGTCAAGAAAGTAAACGTGGAACAAAAAAGTCCTTTAGAATCCTTATTTAAAGATGATGTTCCTTCCAAAAATTTGAATGAAAAGGAAGTTCTTGGAGTAGCTCCTACTATTGATAAGTCTCCATTCAAAGAGATTTCTGTAGGACCTGATGGTACAAAAGCAAATAATATATTTGAGAAAATTCCGATTGAGAAAAAAACTTCTTCTGTATTCGAAACGAAAGGACCAGATCCTTCAGTTGAATTTAAGGGAGGTGGATTTTCTGATACAGTTCCTTCTTCGTCTAAGGTATTTAAGTCTTTTG
>JAFUFG010000205.1 GCA_017470045.1 Bacilli bacterium
AAACATGTGCTCTACATCATCCGAATGAATATACTCATACATTTGCCATAATCCAATTAATTCTTCTTTTCCATGCTTCGTTAAATAATTAATACCCTCTACACTTGTTTCATTTCGAATATAACGGTCAACAAAACTCTTTTTCATTTTATCAAAATGAATTTCATTATGACCAGCTGCAAAATAAATACATAGTAATTGATCTAAAATTGCATCAATCTTATCAGATTTCTTTCCATATCTACGATTTCTTTTAAAATATTTAAATCCTCTTAATATAACTTCTTCTGTATTATCCTCATGTTTTACTAAGTCTATCATTATATTTCTCCTCACAAAAAACTAGTATAACAAAAAGAAATATATCCATCAATAAAAAAAAGGTATTGAAATACCTTTTATTCATCATCTTTTAATGTATAACAGTAAACAATATTGTTATCCTCAACATAAAATTTAGACTTAATATTGTTAATTTTATCATAAATAATCGGTTTATTTAATGCATTTCTTGCATCAACCAATTCTTCAATTCGATCAACATCAATAACTCTAGCATCTTCAGGAATAATATATTCTTGATGAGCATTAACAATATATTTATCATATAGTTTTAAAATACGACGTAAACGAATCGTATACTTAGACTCTAAATGATTAATCATAGATACAAAATTATATAGATATAAGAATAATAATAAATCCATCAATACACAAATAATTGCAATAAAGATATAGAATGGATCAATCGTAGAATCTACAGTATTAAATACCACTAGTTGATTTTGATTATCCAAATTACTTACAGTAATATTAAAGGAATCTTCCGTCAATGGAATATTAATATAAGAAATCTTTCTAGCGACATCATCCGTTTCTAAATATAAAGCTACTTCTAATTGCGCACTAACATCTTCCTGATTATCATTTATATAATCCATTACAACTTGTTTAAAAGTATTATAATCGACAAATGCATCAGAAGAAAAATTAATAACTTCTCCTCCAATCATTAATGGGGTACGTTCAACTATTAAATCTTCTTTGGTATATTTTAGACGACTTCTATTCATACCATCAAAAATACGAACTCTTGCTGCTACATAATAATTCGCATCAAATGATACGCTTGAACTATATTTTGCATCATAAGTAAATTTAACATTAATATGATCAATATTATCAGAAATATATTCTCGATCTTTTGGTAAACAATTTTCATTTGTAGAATCCCCACAAACAAAATAATCATTCGTAGTATATTCAGAATAAGTACTAGATCCACCCATTTCATATCCAAATGCTTTAAATAGGAAGATTACAAATAAAATAAAGAAGATTAAAATAATACCACATAAGGTAGCAATTCTAGAAGAATAATTATAATGAACTGCTTTCTTCCATGACTTCTTTAAATCAATCTTTTCTCGAGGTGCTTTCTCAGCCTTTGGTTTAGAATTATTATTTGTTGTATCAGATTGAGTAAGACGAATTTCTTCCTTCTTTTTATATGGTTCAAATACGTCATAATCATGCGTTTTCTCAAGTTCAGATTCAATATCTGGATTATTCTCAATTTCTTGAACAATATTTTGAACAGATTCTAATGGAGAAGTATGACTAAGTCTTTCCTCTATTTCATCTTCTGTCTCTAGTTGTTCAACTTCATCTTCTATAACTTCTAATTGTTCAGTCTTAGAATCAATAACTTCCAATTGTTCCGTAACATCTTCAATTTCTAACTGTTCTGTCTTTTCAAAGTTCTCATCTGTAGATTCTTCACTAACATTAGCTTCTTCTTTTTCCTCTACTTCATCAATATTCTCATTTTCAGTAACAATATCAGTAAGAGGCTTACGAACTTGAATTCCAGCATCTTCTTTAACAGTCTCTTTTTCTTCTTTCTCAACAATAGGAATCTTTGGTTCTTCAACGGATGGTTTTTCTTCTGTCACAGATTCCTCTTTTGAAATAACTCCATTAATTTCTTCCTGAGAAATACCTTTTAATTCGATATTTTTCTTCTCTTCTTTTTCTTCCTTTGGAGTAGTCTTATTTTTTGCAACATTGGAAATAAGATTTGCAACTGGATCGATAACTTCTTCTTTTTTTACAGCCTCTACTACCTCATTTAATGGAGAAGTATCTTCTAAAGAATTCGAAATGCCGTTTGTAGTTTCTCCGATATCTAAAACAATTCGACTCTTTTTAGCTTTAG
>JAFUFG010000206.1 GCA_017470045.1 Bacilli bacterium
ATGGAAATGACTTTATTGTTAAAGTTAAAAATTGTCCAACTGTAGGTCAATTATCTATTAACTGTAAAGGTAAAGATATTGAGATTGATGCAGTACGTTTGATTAATGATGAAGTAAATAGTATCTTAATGGATCTTAAGATTGATACTTATTTAAAAGAGGAAATTGCTGCTACAATGTTTAGTAATGAGTCTATTAGTAAGAAACGTATTACGATTCGTAAGATGAAAAAGAGGGGCTTAGATAAGACTTATGTTTCCTTATTCTTACGTTTATTAGAGTATATAAGCGAAGTTTAGTAAAAAAATGCTTGAAAAACAAAACTATCCATACTATAATATGGGTAGTTTTTGAAATATTGTTAGTAGTAGTAACAGTTATTTTGGTGCAAAGAGAACTTGTGGTTGGTGAGAACAAGTGACTGAAAACTGTGAACTTGACTAATTTGGTAATATTAAGGGTAAGACCTTTATCTCTATTAAAGCTGCATGTGTTTTCATGAAGTAAGGTGGTACCGCGATCATTCGTCCTTATAGTAATATAAGGGCGATTTTTTTTGGAGGTTGTTATGAAGAATACGATGATTTTATTCCTGGCATCTTTTGTATTTATCTTGCTGATTTATCAAATCTTTGTTGTTTCAAAAACGAAAAGAAATCGTAAAAAAGGAGTTATTAAACATCCAATGGAAATTCAGTATTTGGTATTACGATATAAACTGGATTTAAAGAGTGTAAATTATGATCACTTACTACAAGCAATATCTTTTGTATCTGCATTTGATGTTGCGGTTGTTGTTACATTGGCTTGTATCATAAAGAACTATGTTATAAGTATAATTATTTGTTTTGTTAGTACATTTATTATAATTTTAATAACTTATCATATCGTATATTTATTATTTAGAAAGAAGGGAAAAGAATGATTAATTTTAATGAAGTAGAAGCAAAATGGCAAAAGAAGTGGGCTGAAGATGGAATCTATAAATTCGACCCTAATAGTAAAAAAGAAAAGTATTATTGTTTGGAAATGTTTAGTTATCCTAGTGGAGCAAAATTACATTTAGGTCATTGGTATAACTATGGTGTAACTGATACATTTGCTAGATTTAAGAGAATGACTGGTTATAACTTATTCCATCCAATGGGATTTGATGCTTTTGGTCTTCCTGCAGAAAACTATGCAATTAAGACTGGAGTTCATCCATCTATTAGTACAAATCAAAATATTGATACTATGGAAGGTCAATTACAAAGAATTGGTGCTACTTGGGATTGGGATTATGAAGTAAAAACTTGTAATCCAGATTATTATAAGTGGACTCAATGGACTTTCTTACAATTATATAAGAAAGGTTTAGCATATAAGAAAGATGCTCCTGTAAACTTCTGTCCTAAGTGTCAAACTGTTCTTGCTAATGAACAAGTTATTGGTGGAGAATGTGAAAGATGTGGAACTACTGTTATTCGTAAAAATATGGATCAATGGTTCTTTAAGATTACCGACTATGCAGAAGAATTATTACAAGGATTAGATGATCTTGATTGGCCAGAAAGAACTAAGTCATTACAACGTAACTGGATTGGTAAGAGTAAGGGTGCTTATGTTGATTTCGCAGTTGATGGAACAGATAAGAAGTTTACGGTATTTACTACTCGTTGTGATACTTTATTTGGAGCTACTTACTGTGTACTTGCTCCTGAACATGAATTAGTAGATGAAATTACTACTGAGGAACAAAGAAAAGCTGTTGAAGAATATAAAGTAGCTGCAAGTAAACAAAGTGAAATTGAAAGAACTAGTACAGCAAAAGAAAAGACTGGTGTTTGGACTGGTGCTTATGCAATTAACCCAGTTAATAATAAAAAGATTCCTATTTGGATTAGTGATTATGTATTATCTACTTATGGTACTGGTGCTATTATGGCAGTTCCTGCTCATGATGAAAGAGACTATGATTTTGCAAAGAAATTTGATCTTGAAATCATTCCAGTATTAGAAGGTGGAGATGTTTCAAAAGAAGCATTTACAGAAGATGGTACTCATATTAATTCTGATTTCTTAAATGGAATGAATAAAGAAGATGCTATTGCTAAGATGTGTGAATTCTTAGAGAATAAAAAGATTGGTAAAGCTACAACTACTTATAAATTAAGAGACTGGTTAGTATCTCGTCAAAGATATTGGGGAGCTCCAATTCCAATTATTTATTGTGATCATTGTGGAATGGTTCCTGTACCAGAAGAAGATTTACCAGTTACATTACCAATGGATGCTGAATTTACTCCAGATGGAGAAAGCCCATTAAAGAAATGTGAATCATTTATGAATTGTAAATGTCCTAAGTGTGGTGGAGATGCTCGTAGAGAAGCTGATACCTTAGATACCTTTGTATGTTCTAGTTGGTATTTCTTACGTTATCCAAATGCAAATGATCCAAAAGAAGCATTTAATAAAGAGATTGTTAATAAGATGTTACCAGTTGATAAATATATTGGTGGTGTAGAGCATGCTTGTATGCACTTAATCTATGCAAGATTCTATACAAAAGCATTCCGTGATATGGGATTCTTAAACTTCGATGAGCCATTTAAATCATTAGTTCATCAAGGATTAATCTTAGGACCAGATGGTGAAAAAATGTCTAAGTCTAAAGGTAATACTGTTGCTCCAGATCCACTTGTTGAAGAATTTGGTTCAGATGTATTAAGAGGATACTTAATGTTTGGATTTAACTACGTTGAAGGTGGTCCATGGACAGATGATGGAATTGTTTCTATTAATAAATTCTATCGTAAGGTAGAACGTTTAGTAGAAGCTATGAGTGAAGATACTACTCGTTATTCTGAAATTGATAAGGTATTACATAATTCTATTAAGTGTATCCGTAATGATATTGAGAAGTTCCAATTCAATACTTCTATGTCTAAGATTATGGAATACTCTAATATCTTAGTAAAATACGAAGAAAAAGGAATTCCAAGATATTATATTGAACAATTATTATTAATCTTAGCTCCATTTGCTCCACATATTACTGAAGAGTTCTGGAGTCAAATTGGTAATGAATATTCAATTCATAATCAAGATTATCCAATGTATGATGAATCTGTTCTTGTTGAAGAAGAAAAAGAAATTGCAGTACAAGTTAATGGTAAATTAAGAGGTACTGTTATGATTCATGTTGATGATAGTGAAGATGTTATTAAAGAAAAAGCTATGAAGAATGAAAATGTTGCTAAGAACATTGATGGTAAAGAAGTTGTTAAAGTTATTATCATTAAGGATAAGATTGTTAATATCGTTGTAAAATAAGAAAAAGTCGATTAAGTTCGACTTTTTTTATTTGTTTTTTTTCTTATATTTTTATTGGTGATTTAATGAAAGTAAAGATTTTTGACTGTGAAGATGAGACTGACTTAGAAGAAAGTGTGAATGAATTTTTATCTACGATTAATGATGTTGTTGATATTAAATATCAGGTTGGAGTATCTGTATTTAGTGAAGAACAGATATTTTGCTTTTCTGCTATGGTAGTTTATTATTAGACAATTTGTGCTATAATAAGTATAGTGGAGGAGTATATGAAGAAGGATAAAACGATGGTTAAAAATTCTTTTGTAAGTGGAGCATTTATGGTTACGCTTGGAATTTTTATTTCAAAGTTATTAGGCGTAATCTATGTTATCCCATTTCATGCTGTAATAGGGGAATTGGGTGGAGCGTTATATGGTTATGCTTATACAATCTATCTATTCTTTATCTCAATCTCTTCAGCTGGTATTCCACTTGCGATAAGTAAGGTAGTTAGTGAATATCAAACTTTAGAAAATTATGAAGCAAAAGAAAGAGCTTTTTATTTAGGAAAGAAGATTGCCCTTATTATGGGAGTCATATCTTTCTTAATCTTAATGTTATTTGCACCAATTCTTGCAAGGGTTATTATTGGAGATTTAACTGGTGGAAATAGTGTTGAGGATGTTACTTTTGTTATTCGTATTATTTCAATTGCTATATTAATTGTACCCTTACTTAGTATTTACCGAGGATATTTTGAAGGACATCGATTTATGAATCCTCCTAGTATTTCTCAAGTAATCGAGCAGATTGTACGTATTTGTGTTATTCTACTAGGAAGTTATTTGGTATTTGATATCTTTCATCTATCTTTAAGAGATGCAGTAGGGGTGGCTTTACTTGGAGCGACAATTGGTGCTTTAACGGCTTATTTCTATTTGGTAAAAAAGAAGTTTGAAAATAAAAGAAAATTTATTGGTAGAAGTAGAACCGCATTAAGAGTAACGGATAAAGTAATTGTTCGTAAGATTTTATATTATGCCTTTCCGTTAATATTAATTGATTTATCTAAGTCTATGTATAACTTTGTTGATACATTCAGTGTTGTTAATGGACTTGTTAAATATGCTCATTATAATGCAGTTGATGCAGAAGTCATTGTGTCGATGCTATCTACATGGGGTTCTAAGTTTAATATGATTGTTACGGCTATATCTACGGGAATTGTCGTTAGCTTAATTCCTAATTTAACTCAAAGCTTGGTTAAGAAAGATCATGAATCTGTTGAAAAGATTATTAACCAATCGATTGGTATGTGTATTTTCTTGACTATTCCAATGACTCTTGGAATCGCATTCTTATCTCAACCAATTTGGAATTTATTCTATGGTAACAATATTGATGGATATACATTACTTAGTTATTATATCTTTACTGGATTGTTTTCTAGTATATTTACAGTATGTGTTACGATTATTCAAGTTTATAAGGATTATAAGACTTTACTCATTAGTCTTCTTGGTGGAGTACTTATTAAGATTTTATTCAATGTACGTTTAATATCTTCTTTTTATCAGATGGGATTTCCTCCTTATTATGGAGTTATTACTGCGACAATATTTGGATATTTATTCTCGATTGTTTATTGTTTTATCCATTTAGGAGTTCATAAGAAGATTCACTTTGAGTCTCTTATTAATAATTTTGTGGATATTTTATGTGGTAGTATTTTAATGGCTGTTTTATTATTATTTGTTCGTTTTTTAGTACCATTAAATACGACTAGTCGAATTGCAGATATTGGAATAATTTTCTTATATGCTGTACTTGGAATGATTATTTATTTCTGGTTTACTTATCAAACTAAGACGATTCAAAAGTTATTTGGAAATCGAATTAATCAGATACTAAAAAAGAAGTAGGTTTACTACTTCTTTATTTTTTTGATTATTTTCTTTGCGGTATGGTAACAAGCAAATGCCATGTTATAAGTATGATACCAGAATGGAGATACTACTAAATCATATTCTCCTATTAATTCTACTACATGTCCACCGAAACTTTTTTTAAATAGATATAGTCCATATAATGGATTCTTTGGATTAAAGTCGCCTGTAATACCATAGAAATTATATCTCTTATAGTGATTATCGATAGCGTATTTTACTCCTGCATAGTGTACGGTATATGCTGATTGAAATTGCATTAGATTATCATCTGTTCCACCATATAGAGATAATACTTCATTCCCATAGATAAGGAATAGAATTCCTCCTAATGTTTTTTTGTCTCCGTATTCTTCGATATAACCATCTATTTTTTCTACTTGTTTTTCTAATCTTTCTATTGTTTCTTCATCTTGCTTATTGGTAGATGCGAACTTCTTTTCATTCATTTTTAAAAGATTATTATCGTGTTTATAGATACGATCTTTTAATGCGGATTTTGTAGATTCTAATTCTTCTGTTGTATTCTTTTTGTATTTTTGAAAATCAATTTCAGCGATTAATACTTTTAGTATTCCAGAATCATGTAGGGAATCCCACATACTTTCGTAATAAGATAGTGGTCTATCAATAAATTCTCTTCTGTCTGATGTATGTTCCATAATGCTTTTGAAGATTGGAAGTTCTTCTTTGGATATTTCTCTTGTTTCAATAGCAGATTTTTCATTTTTACGAAGAATCTGTCTAGTTTTTGATTCCATGTCTTTTTGAACTTCTTCTTCATTTCTTCCATTAATTTCAATTACATGCATCCATCTTGGTTGTAGGGTGTCTTGCATTACATTAAATCCGAAATGCTTATATCCTAAGTCTACAAGATTTTGGTGAGAAGATTTATTGTTATAACCATCTTCTACAATATTTCCGTTATTATCACGTTCTTG
>JAFUFG010000207.1 GCA_017470045.1 Bacilli bacterium
TAATTAACCCAACTCCAGAACAATTAGAAGTATCAGAATTAGATTTAACAGTAGCTGGAACAAAAGAAGCAATCAACATGGTAGAGTCTTCTGCAAAACAAGTACCAGAAGATGTAATGTTAGAAGCATTAATGGTTGGACATGAAGCAGTAAAAGAATTAATCGCATTCCAAGAAGAAATTATTAAAGAAATTGGAGAAGAGAAGATGGAATATGAAACTCTTACTCCAGAACCTGAATTAGTAGAAAGAATTACTTCTTTAATTTCGGATAGAATGGATCAAGCTCTACGTATCAAAGATAAATTAGAGAAGTATGCTGCAATTGATGCTATCAAAGAAGAAATTGTAGAATTATATACCAAAGAAAATGAAGATACTTTAAAAGAACAAGAATTAAAAGAGTTACTTGTAAAAGTTAATATGGTAGTAAGTGATATTGAATATGAATTATTCCGTTCTATCGTAGTAAAAGAAGGAATTCGTGCAGATGGTAGACAAATGGATGAAATTAGACCATTATCTACTGATATTGATTTATTACCAAGAGTACATGGATCAGCATTATTTACTCGTGGACAAACACAAGCTTTATCAACCACTACTTTAGGAGCTTTAAATGAACATCAAGTAATCGATGGTCTTGGATTAGAAGATCAAAAGAGATTCATGTTACATTATAACTTCCCACAATTCTCAGTAGGAGAAACTGGAAGATATGGAGCTCCAGGAAGACGTGAAATTGGTCACGGTGCTTTAGGAGAAAAAGCATTAGCTCAAGTTATTCCAAGTGAAGAAGAATTCCCATATACAATCCGTGTTGTATCAGAAATTCTAGAATCAAATGGTTCCTCATCACAAGCAAGTATTTGTGCTGGATGTATGTCTCTAATGGCAGCAGGAGTTCCAATCAAAGCTCCAGTTGCAGGAATCGCAATGGGGCTTATTACTCATGGGGAAGATTATACAATCCTAACAGATATCCAAGGTATGGAAGATCATTTAGGGGATATGGACTTTAAAGTAGCTGGTACAAAAGATGGTATTACAGCACTTCAAATGGATATTAAGATTGCTGGAATTAATAGACAAATCTTAAAAGAAGCATTAGCTCAAGCAAAGAAAGCAAGATTACAAATTTTAGACGTTATTACAGCTCAAATAGCTGAACCAAGAAAAGAAGTATCTAAGTATGCACCTAAGATGGAAACATTTATGATTTCTCCTGGTAAGATTAAAGATGTTATCGGTAAGGGTGGAGAAATGATTACAAAGATTATTTGTGAAGCTTCTAATGTAACAGAAGTAACGAATGTTAATGCTGTTAAAGTAGAATTAGAAGATGACGGTAGAGTAATCATCTATCACTCAGATAGAGACATTATTAATAAGACAAGAGAAATGATTGAAAATATTACTCGTGAAGCAGAAGAAGGAAAAATCTACGATGCAAAAGTTGTTAAAGTTGAAGATTTCGGATGCTTTGTACAAATCTGGCCAGGATGCGAAGGACTAGTACACGTATCTCAATTATCAGATGAAAGAGTAGAAAAACCAAGCGATGTAGTAAGCGTTGGTGATGAAATCGTTGTAAAATGTCTAGGATTAGATAAAAAAGGAAGATTAAACTTCTCTCGTAAAGAAGCTTTACCAAAAAAGAAAAAGGTAGAGAAAAAAGAAGAAACACCTGTTGAAGAAACAGTAGAAGAATAAAAGGTTCGTTAAGAACCTTTTTTTTGTTTTAGAAAAAGATTAAATTCATATACTTTATTAGGTGAATATATGAAAAATTGGAAAACAATAGGAATTACCGTTTTGTTATTTCTATTTAGTTTTTATTATACAAATAAATCCGTAGAGTTAATCCGTAATATCGATCCGATTATGAAGACGATAAAAGAAAACAAATCTCGTTTTGAAATCCAACCAGTAGATGCAAAAATAATTCAAAATACGATTATTCCAGGAATAAAAGGAAAATTAGTAGATGAAGCTAAAACTTATCAATTAATGAAAAAATATGGTAGTTATAATGAAACTCTAATGACTTTAAAAGAAGTAGATCCCAAAGTAAGTATTAAAAATCATTATGATAAGTATATCGTAACTGGTAATCCGAATCAGAAAAGAGTATCTTTTCTATACCGAATAGAAACAATAGAAGACTATAAAAGAGTAATGAATTACCTAAAATTAGAACATTTAAAAGGAACCGTTTTTTTATCCGATACTCTATTAGAATCCGTATCTCTAAATCCGAACCAACATTGCGAATTATTATATGATTCGAGTCATAAAAAAGAATCAATGGACTATTTCGAAAAAATCTCATCAAA
>JAFUFG010000023.1 GCA_017470045.1 Bacilli bacterium
TCATTTCACAGAATCCGATATTGATATTGCGAAACAATATTTTGAAACAGCTTATGATGAAGTAGAAGAGTCTCCAAACAGTATGTTAGATGTCTATATGATGATGGACTTCATCGGAACAGATGATCTAGATACCAGTAGAGAAAAAATCTTAAAAGTAACGAAAAAAGAAATTATTAGAGTCGCAAAGAAGATAAAGATGGATACGGTATTTATGTTAGAAGGTGATAAGAATGAAAAAGAATGAGATTAAGGGATTAGATATTACATATTACACAGAAACTTTAGAAAATGGTTTTGAAATTATCCTAGTTCCAATGCTTGATAAAAAGAATTACTTTATCACATACGCAACGAAATTTGGTTCCGATGTAACAACATACATATCCAGTGAAACAAAAAAAGAAGTAAGACTAATCGATGGAATTGCTCACTTCCTAGAACACAAAATGTTTGAACAAAAAGATGGAGTAGATCCATTCACATTCTATTACAAAACCGGAACAGGATCCAACGCATCTACATCATTCGATAATACTCAATATATCTGTTATGGAACTAAGAATTTTAATGAGAATTTAAAATACTTATTAGATTTTGTAGGAGAACCTTATTATACTGATGAAAATGTCGAAAAAGAAAAAGGGATTATCGCTGAAGAAATCAATATGTATAATGATATTCCGGATTATCAATTAGAAATGAAATTACGTGAGAATATCTATTCAGTTTCTCCTCGTAGATTCGATATTGCCGGAACAGTAGATTCCATTCAACTAATTACAAAAGAGGATTTATACGACTGTTATAATAACTTCTATAGTCCTGATAATATGTTTATTTTAGTAGTTGGAAACTTTAATATGAAAGAAGCACAAAGTATTATCTATGAAAAATTAGAGTTCCAAGAAAATAAAGGAAAACCAAAAGTAAAAGTAGAAAAAGAACCATTAGAGGTACGTAAGAAATCCGATAAGATGACTGGACCAATAGAAGTACCAAAACTAGCAGTAGCGTTAAAATTAAATGCCAAAGAACTATACAAGAATAGTTACGAATTAGATTTATATTTATCGATGATTTCGAATATTCTATTTGGTACCACATCCGAATTCCGAGATCGTATGCAAGAAGAAAAATTAGTAACCGATATCTATACCGAATGGGAAAGAATAGAAGATATCAGAACATATTACTTTATGGCTTCCAGTGAGAATCCAGAAAAGTTATTGAAGGAATGGAAAGAAGTATTAAAGAAAAAAGAAATCGATGAAGAAACATTCGAACGCATTAAAAAAGTATGGATTGCAAATGAGGTAAGAATGTCCGATAATGTAGAAAGAGTAGTGGATTCTTGCTTCGACGAAATCATAAATTATGGAGAGGTAAAATCCGATCGAATGAGTATTATTCGTAATCTAAAATACAAAGAATTGCAAAATATCTTAAAGAAAATGGATACGGATAATATTTCTAGTATGATTATGATGCCAGAATAGAGAAGAAGAGTAGAAATCTTCTTCTTTTTTTGGTATAATCTACTTTGACGGAGGTGTCCCAATGAAACAAGAAAATATTCGTAACTTTTGTATAATTGCACATATTGATCACGGAAAAAGTACACTTGCAGACCGTATCTTAGAAACAACAGGGGCATTAGATAAAAGAGAATTAAAAGAACAAACTCTAGACTCAATGGATATTGAAAGAGAAAGAGGAATTACCATTAAGTTAAATGCAGTCCAATTAACGTATCATCATAAAGGAACTGATTATTATTTAAACTTAATCGATACTCCAGGACATGTAGACTTCTCGTATGAAGTATCACGTAGTTTAGCTGCCTGTGAAGGAGCTATATTAGTAGTAGATGCTGCTCAAGGAATAGAAGCTCAAACCTTAGCAAACCTATATCTTGCATTAGAGAATAATTTAAAAGTAATTCCAGTTATTAATAAAATAGATCTTCCTAGTGCTGATATAGAAAAAGTATTAGGAGAATTAGAAAATATTGGTTTTGACAAAGATGAAGTGGTTTTAACTTCTGCTAAAACAGGAGTTGGAATCGAAGACTTATTAGAACATATTTTAGAAGATATTCCAGCACCTACTGGTTCCAAAGAGAATAAGTTACAAGCATTAATCTTTGATAGTATCTTTGATTCTTATCGAGGAGTTATTACTTCTATCCGCATTAAAGAAGGTAGTGTCAAAGTAGGAGACACTGTAAAAATGTTAGAAACTGGTGCAGAATACGAAGTAGTAGGATTATCAATAAATACTCCAAAAGAAGTAGCCGTAAAAGAATTAAATTCAGGTGAAGTAGGATACCTTTATGCATCCATCAAAAGTATTAGTGATGTACATGTAGGAGATACCATTACAAAGGCCGATAATCAAGGTGAAAAATTACCAGGATATAAACCAATGAAACCAATGGTATATTGTGGTATTTATCCAATTGAATCCAATAAATTTGAAGATTTAAGAGAAGCATTAGAAAAATTAAAATTAAATGATGCATCATTATCATTCGAACCAGAAACTTCGAAAGCTTTAGGATTCGGATTCCGATGCGGATTCTTAGGTCTACTTCATATGGAAATCATTGAAGAGCGAATCGAAAGAGAATTCCATATTGATATTATCGCAACCTCACCATCCGTAGTATATGAAGTCGTATTAACAGATGGTTCTAAAGAATACATCGATTCACCAGCAAAAATGCCAAGAAGAGAAGTAATCAAAGATACTCTAGAACCATATGTAAAATGTTCCATCTTTTCTCCAAGCGACTACATAGGACCATTAATGGAACTATGCCAAGATAAAAGAGGAACCTTTATCAATATTGATTATTTAGACGAAACAAGAGTAACGATCAATTATGAAATCCCATTATCTGAAATTGTATATGATTTCTTTGATCGCTTAAAGAGTTGTACCAAAGGATACGCCTCTTTTGATTACGAACTAATCGGATACAAAGAAAGTAACTTAGTAAAGATGGATATCTTATTAAATGGAGATATCGTTGATGCTTTAAGTGTCATTGTTCATAAAGATTTTGCTTACCAAAGAGGTAGAGCAGTAGTAGAAAAATTACGAGAAATGATTCCACGTCAAATGTTTGAAGTACCAGTTCAAGCGGCCATCGGTCAACACGTTATTGCAAGAGAAACGATTCGTGCCTTAAGAAAAGACGTACTTGCCAAATGTTATGGTGGAGATGTTACGCGTAAAAGAAAACTATTAGAGAAGCAAAAAGCAGGAAAGAAAAGAATGAAACAAATTGGTAGTGTAGAAGTACCTCAAGAAGCATTCTTATCCATCCTATCAACAGGGGAGAAAAAATAATGGCAAAAGACTTAGAAATTGGATGTTATATTCATATACCATTTTGTAAGAAGATTTGTTCGTATTGTGATTTCTGTAAATTAAATTACGAAGAGAATCTAGCAGATGAGTATTTAGACGAATTAGAAAGAGAAATAAAGAATTCTTATAATGGAGAAGTAATAGATACATTATATATTGGTGGAGGAACACCTAGTGCCTTAACCAAGAATCAATTAGAATACTTATTCTCTATCATAGAACAAAATCTACAATTAAAAAAAGATTTAGAATATACCATAGAATGTAATTTTGATTCGATTGATAAAGAAAAGATAGATCTAATGAAAAAACATGGAATTAATCGAATTAGTTTTGGATTAGAATCCATTAACGCAGAAAACTTAGAAACTCTAGATCGAATAACCGATAAGAAGAAAGCAAAAGAAATGGTAAAATACTGTAAGAGTATAGGAATAAATAATATAAATCTAGACTTAATGTATGCCATTCCAAAAGAGTCCATTGAAATACTAAAAAAAGACTTAAAATTTGTCCGTGAATTAGATCCCACTCATATCTCAACCTATTCTTTAATTATAGAAGATCATACAAAATTAGGATTTAGAGGAACAAAATACATCGATCAAGAATTAGACAGAGA
>JAFUFG010000208.1 GCA_017470045.1 Bacilli bacterium
TCTTATGTATCGAATGAGAAAGAATGATGAATGGATTGTTAAAAAGTGGACAAAGTTACCAGATATCTTTTTAGAAACTTATCGTATTGAATCTAGTGATGTGGATGATTATGTTTTAGAATGGAAATGGTTTGATGCTAGCAATGACTCTGAATTAGGTTTAGCTAGTAGTCTATCTCCATTAGAATACCGTATGAAATTACGTATTACGGGCTATGGTGATTATGAAGAGCCTGAAGAAGAGGAAAATACGGAAACAAATAATGAAGAGAATGAGGAAAATACGGAATCTGGAAACGGAGAAGGATAAATAAATCATAAGGGTGTGTTATTATGAGGAAAGGTCGTAATTATGTCGAAATTCCGAACTCTGATATTCACTTTAAGAAGAAAAGAGATATTCGAGTAAATAAAGGAAATTATCGTAAGACAAAATTTTTTTTAAAAACGATATTAGGGTTTTTAATTGTTTTTGTTGTTATTGTGCCTTTTACTTATGCTCGATACACAGATTCTAGAACAGTTCAACATAACGTAAGAGTTGCTACATGGTCTTTTAAAATAGGAGATAGTACTTCTGTTTATAATATTGATTTAGCGGATACTATTACCGAGAATAATTATTCTTCTACTAAGGTTGTCCCTGGTACTTGTGGAATTATTCAATTTAGTATTGATTTTCGTAGTACAAAAGTTGATACTGCTTATCAAATTACCATTGATTCTACCAATACTAATTTACCAGCCAATTTAAAACTATATACGGATAGTGATTATACAACTTTATTTACTGGATATAGTGGTACAGTTACGTTAAATAATATTAGTTCTACTTTATTAAAAAGAATTTACTGGAAGTGGGACTTTACAAATGATGATGAGAATAGTTGGGCGAATCAACAAATTAAATTATCTTTAAAAGCGGAGGCACAGCAAGAGGTATCTTAGGAGGTTCTTATGAAAGAAAAGTGGAAGTCTTTAGGACGTAGGAAACAAAAAAAGATTCTATTGATAATCGAATTGGTTTTGGTATTTATTTTAATTCCTGGAACCTATGCCTTATATAAAGGTTTGATGAATGTTAATGTTACAACAGTAGCAGGGGAAATGATTAGTGATATCGAAATCGATCAAAAAGATTCTTATATTGAAAATAATGTTCCGTATTTTTATGTAACAGTAAAGAATTATCGTATTAATGGAAATAATACATTACTTACTGCAACAGCATTTGATTATACTTTAGTAATTAGTAATAAAGATGGTTCAAATGGTAAGTTTTCTTATGTAGATGAGAATGGTAATAGTAGTAGTGAATACGCATCTACGTTACGAATTGAGAATTGTCACTTAGATCAGACAATGGACTCTGATCGATTTAAAATATATGTTACTAGAGATGGTAATTTAAGAACACAAGTTGACTATAAAGTACAAATAGAGGCAGATCAAGCGACGGCAACAACTACAAATAATACTTCTAATACAACAAATAACGGAGAATAGAATTAGAGGAGGTGAATAATATGAAGAAACTAAAGTATATTTTTATACTTATTTTAAGTGTTTCTTTCTTTTATTCAGTTCCTTTTTCTTATGCAAAGTTTAAGGCTGTAAAGTATGTAGAGGGAAGTATTATTGTTCCTGAAAATAACTATTGTTTAAATAATAATATTAATACTTTAAGTGATTGTATGTTGGTTATGGATAGTTATAGTAGTAGTGTTTCTGCTGCTAAGAGTTCTATTCAAGCAAAAGGTACTCCTGATTTTAGCAATATTGCTCCGCAGATAAAATATAAGGAAACTGATTTTGTGCAGCATCCTTCAACTGTTTCTTCAGTTAACTATTTATATACTTCTGATTCTTATAGTTTTGATGAAACTAAGGGTATCTTTTATTTAGATTCCCCTTATACAAAGGTTGTTGGTGATATGTCAGGTAATACTTTTGTTGGTAAATATACTTGTGGTAATTCTAGTAAGAGCAATTGTACTGATATTTATCTTATTGAAGAGGATAGTTTTTCAGATAATGTTTATAGTATTACTAAATCTAAACATAAAACATTTTCTATTTTTCAAACATTTGACTCTGATAATGGTTTGTATTTTGCAGATGATGATGTTGGTACTAATGATAGTTATTACTATAGAGGCAATGTAATGAATAACTTTGTAGAATTTGCAGGTTTTTATTGGAGAATAATTAGACGTAATGGAGATGGTTCTATTCGTTTAATGTATTATAGTAAAGATGATATATCACAGGGACAATGTCCTTTTACATCAAAATTTGCTAGTCCTTATTGGGACCCTACTTATGTTGGGTATGCTTTTAATGAAAATGATTTTTCATCTACTGAAATTATTAGTGCGAATACATCTTTTAATAATTTTAATGAGCTTATACCATATTATTTTGGAAAGGGATATACTTATAATCCTAGTACTAAGAAATTTTCGATAACTGGTTCTTTGGATGAAGGAACTATTATTTCGGGAATTTGGAAAAACATTTATCAAGACGTTATTGATAATGGATATATTTATAGTTGTTTTACAGAAACTAATGCAAGTTGCTCGGTTTTGATGAAAATAAATGGTTATTATAGTGAAACGGGTGCAAGGGTTCAATATTTATCATATGGTTCAACGTCTTATGAAAATGCTGTAAAAAACAATACAAAATCTCTTTTATATTCTGGTTTAGATAATTGGTATGTTAATAACTTATCAAATTATGTTGATGATAATAGTCATACTATTGATGACTATTTAGCAAATGAAATATTTTGTAACGATAGGGGAATCAATTTAACACAGAATAATGGAGATGGATTTAGTCTTTCTAATTCTACATTTTATAATGGTAATTATCGTTTTCTAAATCATAATCCTTCCTTTAGATGTAATCAAGAAAATGATAAATTTACATTAAGTTCAGGTACTTTTGGTAATAAAATATTATCTTACCCTATAGGTACCTTGACTTTAGATGAATTGGTATTTGCTGGGGCTTCTTCTAATAAGATTAATCCGTTGTTTTTTATTAATTATAGTGATGGTAATTATTTATGGTTAATGACTCCGAATGCCTTTTATACTACAAATAGAAGAGCGAGTGTTTACCGTTTATATCCTACAGGTACTATTGGAGCTAATTCGGGTTCTAATACGAGTTGTGTTAGACCTGTTATTAATTTGAAAAGTACGGTTAAGATTACGGGTGGAGATGGTACTGCAAGTAATCCTTATGAAGTTAGTTTAGAGTAGTCGAAAGACTACTTTTTTTGTATAATAAGAGTGGTGATTTTATGAAGAAAACAATTATCGGAGTACCGTTACGGAGTGATAAAGACGAATTACAGAGATGTCATGAATATATTTTTGATAGTGTAAGACATGCAATACTAAAGTGTGGCGGATTTGTGATGCCGATTAGTCCAGTCCAAGATCTCAATTATTTTGATGTGAAGTATAAGGATTGGCCGGAATTAACGGATGAAGAGAAGAATGATATTGATTATTCTTTATCTTTGATTGATGGGTTATTTATTCCTGGTGGAAATAAGTTTAGTCCGTATGATAGATACGTATTAGAGAGGGCTATCGAATTAAAGATACCGATTCTTGGAGTTTGTTTAGGTATGCAGATTATGTCTTGTTATAAAGAAGATTATTATGTTACTAAGATAGAGTCTAATATTGAACATCGTAATATGACGGATCGATATGTTCATAAAGTGTATATTGATAAGAATAGTTTATTATATAAAATCGTTGATAAAATAGAATTAAGAGTAAATAGTCTTCATACTTATGAAGCTAGTGAGAATCCTTATTTTACTAGTGTTGCTTATAGTGAAGATGGTGTTTTGGAAGCTATTGAACTTCCTGGAGATGTATTTTGTATGGGATTACAATGGCATCCAGAGAAGATGGTTGACTATGATGAGGATGCGGAAAAAATAATGCGGTATTTTATTGCGGAATGTGAGAAAAATAAATTTAAAAAAAGTGTTGACAAATAAGGGTTAGATACATATAATATTACTAGTCGAGAAAAAAAGGAAAGAGATTTATATCCACCTGAGCAGCGAATAGCGCTAGGTCAAATGCCAGATTCGAAATTTTTTCTAATGGTTTTTTGATGAAAGTGGATATAGTTTTATATCCGCTTTTCTTATTTATGGAGGTGTTAGGTATAGCAAATAATAAGAATGGCTTATTGATTAATGATCAAATAAGAGCTCGAGAAGTTTTAGTTATTGGACCAAATGGTGAGCAAGTAGGAGTTAAATCTTTACAAGATGCTTTAACACTTGCAAGTTATGCTTCTTTGGACTTAGTATTAATTAGTCCAAATGCAAATCCACCTGTTTGTAAGGTAATGGATTATAACAAATATCGTTATGAAAAACAAAAGAAAGAAAAAGAAGCATTAAAGAAACAAAAAGCAAGTATGTCTGAATTAAAAGAATTCAGATTATCACCTGTAATCGATGTTGGAGACTTTGAAACAAAACTTAGAAATGCTACAAAATATCTTGAGAAGGGTGACAGAATTAAACTTACAATCCGTTTTAAAGGTCGTCAAATGGCTCATACGGAATTAGGTAAAGAAGTTCTTGAACGTTTCGCCGACAGAGTGATAGATTATGCGGATATCGATCAAAAACCTAAGTTAGATGGTAGAAGAATGACTATGTTATTGGTACCAAAGAAAGACAAATAATAGTAGGAGGAATTAAACATGCCAAAGATTAAGACACATAAAGGTACAGCTAAAGTAATGAACAAACGTAAAAATGATATTAAAATTGGAAAACCAGGAAGTCGTCATAACACTGGTGGAAAAAGTACAAGCTTCAATAGAAGTTGTAGAAAGGGATCTAATTTAAGTAAAGCAGATCAAAATAGATTAAAGAATATTATCTAATCTAATTTACTAGAAGAAGGAGGAATTATACATGGCAAGAGTTAAAAATGGTGCAGTTACAAAAGCACGTCATAAAAAAGTATTAAAAGCTGCTAAAGGTTACTTTGGTAGTAAGCATAGATTATATAAGTCTGCAAAAGAACAATTAATGCATTCTGGTCAATATGCTTTTAGAGATAGAAAACAAAAGAAGAGAGATTTCAGAAAATTATGGATTACAAGAATCAATGCTGCTTGTAGAATGAATGAAATTAGTTATTCTAGATTTATTGAAGGATTAACTAAAGCAGGTGTTGAAGTTAACCGTAAGATGTTAAGTGAAATCGCTATTAATGATCCAAAAGCTTTTAGTGAATTAGTTAAAGTTGCTAAAGATGGAAAAGCTGGAAAGATTACTAAAGCTACAGAAGTTGCTGGAAAAGAAGTAACAATTGGTGCTGGAAAAGCTACAAAGAGTGAAAAGAAAGAAAGCAAAAAAGAAGAAGTAAAAGAAGAAAAGAAAGCTACTAAGAAAGAAGAAAAAGTAGATTATTCTAAAATGACAGTTGCTGAATTAAAAGAAGTAGCTGCTAAGAAAAATATTTCTGTAACAGGAATGAAAAAAGCTGAAATTATTGAAGCTTTAGAAAAATAAACATATTAGTGGATTCTTATATCGAGTGCCCTTGTGGTGATATATTTTAGAAACTAATAGAAGAGAAAACGAAGGAGAAAAATTATGACAGTTATATCAATGAATTATTTATTAGAAGCTGGTGTTCATTTCGGACATCAAAAGAGAAGATGGAATCCTAAAATGAAGGAGTATATCTTCACTACAAGAGATGATATTTATATTATCGATTTACAAAAAACAGTTAAGAAATTAGAAGAAGCTTATGAAGCAATGAAAGAAATCGCTGCTAATGGTGGTAAAGTATTATTCGTAGGTACTAAGAAACAAGCTCAAGAAGCTGCTGTTGAATGTGCTACTCGTACTAACATGTATTTCGTAGATGAAAGATGGTTAGGTGGTACTTTAACAAACTTCAAAACTATCCGTTCAAGAATTCGTAGAATGGAAGAAATCGAAACTATGGAAAAGGATGGAACTTTCGAAGCATTACCTAAGAAAGAAGTTATCCAAATCCGTAAAGAATACGATAAA
>JAFUFG010000209.1 GCA_017470045.1 Bacilli bacterium
AGATTTTCGACCAACGGTACTAATTCCATGTGGATTAGAAATTGGTGGAGGAAGAGAATTTACTCTAGTTCTAAGTTGCGATGCAATTATCGCAATTAGTGGAGGTAGCGGTACCTTAACAGAAATGGTCATTGCTTATCAAGCAAACATTCCAATCATCACAGTAGATCAATTTGGAGGATGGGCAAAGAAATTATCAAATAAATATATGGATAACCGAAAAAGGTTAAAAGGCGAGTCTGTATCCACACCACAAGCAGCCTATGATAAAGCCGTTGAAATGGCTCTAAAACTTGAAAAATAAAGGAAAATATGGTATAATGAAATCATGAAGTGGGGGTTTTGAAAAAATGCGAAAAGAGGATATTATAATCCTAGAAAACTACTTAGAAGAAGCAAATGATAGTCTAGTTGCGACAAAAAAAGAGTTAAAAGAAACAATCAAAGAGAAAAGAAAAATCAGAAATACAGAAGTAGCTACAGGAGCAGTATTAGTAGGCGCTTTATCCTTAGGAGCTTATTTATCTAGCATTGATAAAATGGGATTAGGATTGGTACTTCAAGGGGGAAGTATTGCTTTTGCAGCTGGTTTTATCGGAAGCATGAGCAGTAATAAACCTAAGAAAAAATACATAAAAGCAACAAAAGAAAAAGTAAAAAACTTAACAATTCTTCAATCTGCTTTAAGAGATGAATTAGAATTACAAAAAGAAAAATCAAATGAAATTGTAAAAACAAATAATTCAGCAGAAAAAACTCTAACTGCAGAAGATTTAGTATACGAATACGATTTTTCAAAAACAGAGATGCAACAAGACTACCTATATCATGATAGGGTCGATCAAAAAGAATATGGAGATTTAGAAAACCGTATCTTTACAAGAATGATCGAAAAAGAATTTTATGCCAAACAAAAAAGTCTAACGAAATAGTTAGATTTTTTTATTGAGATAAAAGTCGAACTTTGGTAAAATAAATTATAGATGATAAAAAAATAGGGTGAAGCGTATGAAATGTCCAAAGTGTGGTTTAGAAAACGAATTCGGAAAAGAAAACTGTACGAACTGTGGAGAAAACTTAAAGAAGAATATTCGTTCCAACAATGGTTTTGATGAAGTTGACTTAGAAGTCCTACAACCTCAGACTCCTATGGTAGAACAACCAACTCCTGCAGTACAACAACCAGCACCAGAACAACCTGTAATGATGCCGTTAAATCCAGGACAAACTCCTCCGGCAATAGGGCAAATACTAGAAGGGGTTAGTCAAACCGAAACAACAAAAACACCAGTATTCACACCGATTGATGGGCAACCACAACAACCAGTACCACAACCTCAAACACAATCCGTTGCTCAAACAACAACTCCACAACCAACAATAACAGAACAACAACCAGAACCACCAAAAGAAGAACAATCGGCACAACCACAACAAATTCTAGAGCCAATGCATAAACAAAAAAATCCAATTAACTGGAAAGACAGAGGATTACTTGCTATTTTAGGTTGTGGAATCATTGCGTTCGCAATCATAGGTACCTTAATAACAATGAGTATTAGTAGTGTTAATAAAAGTACAAAAACAAAAACAGAAGTACAATATCGTGAGATTCTAGGAGAATGGATTGATAATAGTAAAACCAATCTTTTTGTAATCAGTAATAATTCCTATACATGGTATCAAGACTTTTCAAATGATAAAAGTAACTTAACAAGTGGAGAAGTAAAAGTATTATCTGGTAAAAAAGCTTTAGGTTATTTGGATATTACCAAATCAACAGCAGAACAATTATTAAATATAGTAGATGAATCAGATGTAAAAGAGTTTTATTCCCTAAAGCTATTTACTTCTGCAAAAGATCACAATCATGCTTATTATAAGATGCTATTCTATGTAAAAGAAGATGGAATCATCTGCTACAACTTTAATGATAAAAAATTATATTTCTTGTATAAGAATAATTAGAATGCGGTAATCCGCATTTTTTCTTTTTAAAAAAGAAAAAGTTTGAAAAAAACCAAATCTATGATATAATATGCGAATAGAAAAAGGGGATTTCTATGAAGCAGGTAAAGAATTTAGAATTAAATGAAAAATATTATAATGAAAAAGATTTTATCTCTTGTTCAGGCCTAGATCAAAGTATCTTAGATAAGTTACAAAATAAATCTGTACAAGAGTTATCGGAATTAGATTCAAAACGATATGAAGAATTCGAAAATAGTATCCGAGACATGGTTCCAGTGGGAGGATTCTTAAAAAATGTTTTGTCTAGATTAGAAACAATTAAATTATATGGTAAAGGAAAATGGACAGGAAAGGAATTTACTGGTACATTAAAAGGGGAAGATTACTATAAAGTAAAAATTATAGTAGATACCAATAAAGTATATTATTCTTCTATGACAGCCGAAACATTTTTAAGGGGAACATTACGAAAGATTCATGATAAATATGTTGTAACTTATTCCGATACAGTATGCGAAAGTGTAAAAGAAGATGGAAAAATCCATACAGATACTACAACAAAAACAAGTACTCAGTACTTTAGTGAAAAAGAAAAATTATCCGTACATAGTTCTTCCTTTGAACAAGACTCGTATGATATTGCCAAAGAGTCTACTAGCAAAATGGAAAATAAAAAACATTTTTTACAAGATTATGGAGTAGTATTAAAGAAAAAGAATATTTTAGATAAAGAAGAATTTTTTATTGGAAGAAAAGAAGATGCAACGGATCTATTAAGTCCAGTATCTTTCCAAAAAGTAGAAAAAGAAGTATACGAAAAACAATTAAAACAAGGGAAATAGGACTTTTGAAAAGAAGTTCTTTTCTTTACAAAGAATGACAAAAATTATATAATAAGAAAGAATGAAGTTTGGAAGTGGAATATGAAAAGAGTAGTAGTAGGAATGAGTGGTGGAGTAGACAGTAGTGTAGCTGCTTTATTACTAAAACAACAAGGGTATGAAGTAATCGGTCTATTTATGCGTAACTGGGATTCCCTAGCAGATGGAGAATTCAATGGACCAACAACTTCTACTGGAATCTGTCCTCAAGAAGAAGATTATAAAGTTGCTGTAAAAGTATGTGAAAAATTATGAATACCTGTACATCGTAAGGATTTCGTAAAAGAATATTGGGATTATGTATTTACTTACTTTCTAGAAGAATTAAAAAAAGGAAGAACACCAAATCCAGATATTATGTGTAACAAATACATTAAGTTCGATATGTTTGCCAAAGAAGCAAGAAAACTAGGAGCAGATTACATTGCTACTGGTCACTATG
>JAFUFG010000210.1 GCA_017470045.1 Bacilli bacterium
CTCTTGGTGCTTTCTTACTTTATATTAAATCTGTTGCAGATCCTATAGATGAAGAAAAGAAAGCAAACCTAAATAAAGCAGAAACTACCACTCTATATGATAAATATGGTAGAGAATTTGCAAAATTAGGTTCAGAGATGCGTGAAAAAGTTACCTATGAACAATTACCAGAAGTCTTAATTGATGCAATCGTTGCAACAGAAGACTCAAGATTCTTTACTCACAATGGTTTTGATACACCACGTTTTGTAAAAGCAGCATTCGGACAAGTTTTAGGTAACAGAGGTGCCGGTGGAGCTTCTACCCTATCTATGCAAGTTATCAAAAATAGTTTTACCGATGCAAAAGCAGATGAAGGTGTAGCCGGAGTTGTAAGAAAGTTCACAGATATCTACTTAGCAGTATTTAAATTAGAAAAAGAATACACAAAAGAAGATATCGTAGAATACTACGTTAATAACCACTTCTTAGGTGGAAACATTTATGGTGTGGAAGAAGCAAGTGAATATTACTTTGGAAAAAGTGTAAGTGAATTAAACTTAAGTGAAGCTGCAATCATCGCAGGAATGTTTAAGTCTCCTACTTACTATAAACCAGATACTCATCCAGAAAATGCAGCAGCAAGAAGAAAAACAGTTCTTTACTTAATGAGAAGACATGGATATATTACAAAAGAAGAAGAAGCAATGGCAAACTCAGTACCAGTTGAATCATTAGTAGTAGAAAATGTAAAACAAGCTAACCCATATCAAGGTTATATCGATACCGTTGTAAAAGAAATTAAAGACAAATATCAAGTAAATGCATATACTACTTCATTAAAAGTTTACACAACTCTTGATCCAGGAAGACAAGATGCTGTTAATAAAGTATTAAGTGGAGAAACCTATTCATGGATTGATGATAAAGTTCAAACTGGTGTAGCAGTAATTGAATCTGCATCAGGAGAAGTTATTGCAATCGGTAATGGACGTAATCGTTCCGGATACAATAGTTACAATTACGCAACACAAATTAAGAGACAACCAGGAAGTACTGCTAAACCATTATTTGATTATGGTCCTGGTATTGAATATAATAACTGGTCAACATATGAACAATTTGATGATGCACCATACAGCTACTCAAATGGTAGAAGTATTAAAAACTGGGATGGTGGATACTATGGAACAATAACTTTAAGAAGAGCATTATCCACTTCAAGAAATATCCCAGCATTAAAAGCATTCCAAAAAGTAGAAAATAAGAAAATAATTGATTTTGTTACAAGTTTAGGAATTAAACCAGAAATTGAAAATGGACATATCCATGAAGCTCACTCTATTGGAGCTTTCACAGGAGTTTCTCCATTAGAAATGGCTGGAGCTTATGCAGCATTCTCAAACGGTGGATATTATATCCAACCTCATACAGTATATAGAATAATCTTCCGATCAACTGGAAAAGAAGAAAATATCAAGTATGAGAAAAAGAGAGTTATGTCTGAAGCAACAGCATTTATGATTTCAAGTGTTTTACAAGATGTTGCTTTAACTGGAGGAACTCCAGCAAATGTAGCATGTAAAACTGGTACTACAAACTATGATGATGCATATATGAATAAATTAAATATGCCTGGAGATGCAATCCGTGACTCATGGGTAATTGGATATTCAACAAAAACAACAATCGGTATGTGGTATGGATATGACAATATGAACCAAGAAATGGTAAATCAAGGATATATTCTACACAATGTACCAGCAACAATTCAAAAAGATAGATTATTCAATGCATTAGTATGGTCTGGTGTTATGGAAGGCGATAGAGCTCCATTCTCAGAACCATCAAGTGTTACAAGAGTTGGTATCTCAGCTGGATCTAACCCTCCAAAACTTGCATATCCTGGAACAGATACAGTATATGAATACTTCAAGAAGGGTACAGAACCAACAGAATACGATACAAGCAAAGTTAAATTAGGTGGACCTAGAAACTTAAGAGCAAGCTACAATGAATCTACTAAGAAAGTTACACTAACTTGGGGTAACGTAGATCCTGGAGTACTTGCTAAGAGTGAATACGGTAAGTTTGGTTATAACGTTTATAAAGAAGGAAAACTATTAGGATGGACTGATCAAACAACTTACGTTGCAAATGAATCTAACCCATTCGGAACATACAAAGTAGTTGCTACTTATAAATCTTATAGTGGAGTTCAAAGTGAAGAATCAACGGTTAAGGTAACAGAGCCAAAGAAAGAAACGCCAAAAACCAATACAGAGACGAACACAGAGACACCTCCAACAACCAATACAGAAACACCAACAACAAATACAACAGAATAACATAATAAAAAACCTTTAAGTTAATCTTAAAGGTTTTTCTTTTTTTCTCTACAAATTTCTTTTAATTTACAAGTACTACATTCTGGCTTTACTGCTTTGCAATAATATCTACCAAATAATACAAGTTGAAGATGTCTTTTGCCCCATATTTCTTTTTTTAACTTACGGCGTAACTTCTTCTCTACTCCTAAAACATCATCCTTTAAAAAAGCCAATTTAAGCCTTTTTGAAACTCTTTCTACATGAGTATCCACTGCTATCTCAGGAACACCATAAAATTCGCTTAAGAAGACATTAACAGTCTTTCTTCCAATTCCAGGAAAAGTCTCTAATATTTCTCGATCAGTTGGTACTTTTCCATCATATTCCGTAACTAATCGTTTCGCAATATCACGAGTATATAAAGCCTTCTTATGATAAGAGCCAACAGAATGAATAATATCTTCTAATTCTTTCAAATCCGCATGACTTAATTCTTCCAATGATGGATATTTTGAAAAGATAACAGGAGTAACCATATTTACTCGTTTATCGGTAGATTGTGCACTAAGCATAATCGCAATTAATAATTCATAATCGGTATGATAGATTAATTCACATTTAGGATCCGGAAATAATTCATCTAAATAATTCTCAATTTGTTCTAAATTATTCATCAAACCATTTCCAATCTACAATATCTTCTAAATCAACATCCACATCAGATGTCTTTTCCATTTGTTCCTTACGTTCCTTTTTTTTCTCTTCTACATCCTTAGAATTCTTGATTCCGTTCTTACCCCATTCATATAAAATCTTATCAATATAACGTAAATTAGCAACTCCACTAAAACTTGCTTCTTTTACTGCTTCCTTAATTAATTCTTCACTAATTCCATTATCTAACCAAGCTTTACTAATTTCAAATTCCATTGGAGTAAGTTTTCTACCAAATTCTTTCTCTAATACATCAAAAATCGTAGAATTAGTAGTATTATTCTTATCTTCTTGAACTGCCTCATCCATTGTGATTAAAGTAAGCTTATTATAAAAATCATCTAATATTAAAATCTCTTTACGAACCCCATTATTATCTTTTACAACTTCTACACGAATTAATTTCTTATCACTAAGTTTTTCCACATATTCCATAACAGTAATTAATTCAACATTTAAATCCGTTGCATATTTCTGAGGATCAAAAGATACATTTTCTCCTAAATTATATAAATACATTAAAAAGATAAATTCATTCATATCAATACCAAAATCTTTATAACGTTTTAAAAAATACATTGGTATTACAATATTTCCGTCTTTAAAAAACTCAATCAACTTAGAACCCTTCATATAATCATCTCCAGTTTTCCCTATTTTAACACATTTCCAAAGAAAAAGATAGAAGTCCCCTTCTAATCTTTATAATGTTCTAATATATATTTCGTAAGAATACTATTCTCATTGATTAATCTTTTATAAAGAACTTCTCTTTCAATATCCGCATAAATATCAGACATATACTCCCCTGGTTCTTTATTCAATACATTCATAATCTCTTCACTAGTAATATCTAATTCTTTACGACCATGAATTACTAGGTTATTATAAGAATCCGTAATATCTTTAATATCTAAATCTTTAATCGTACCAGCAACACTATTGGCATATAATCCGTAAGTATACAAAGTCATTGGATCCATATTATTATGGTTCATTGCCTCATTGATAGAAGATATTAATTCTTTCTCATTATTCGAAAAAGGATACTTATCCACTACATTAAGAATACTCCAGATACCAATTGAATTATTATTTGGAGTAATTTCATTTAATCGATCTAATTCCAAATCTTTATCAAGTCCTAACTCTAGTAATAATTGAACTCCCTTATAAGCATTTGGACAAGAAAAGATTTTATCCAATTCTTCTTTTTTTCGTTCATATGACAAATCCATTAAATAATGCTTAGTCTCTTTAATTGCTTTCACAACATCAACATCAAACGTAAAATCTAATATTGTTGCAAAACGTACAGCACGTAAGATTCGCAAAGCATCCTCTTCAAATTTGACCTTTGCGTCACCAACTGCTTTAATAATACGTTTCTTTAAGTCTTCTTCTCCTCCTAAATAATCAATAATTTCACCATTCCCATTCATACAAATCGTATTTACGGTAAAATCTCTTCTTTGAAGATCTTGATATAAATCATCAATATATTTAATCTCGCTTGGTTTTCTATGATTAACATAATTATATTCTTTACGGAATGTTGTTATTTCGTATTTGATTCCTTTTTTATTTACTGTTACTGCTCCATATTCTTCCATTGGAACAGAATCATCAAATATCTCTAATATCTCTTTTGGAGTAGCATTTGTTGTTATATCTACATCATTCGATGGTAATCCCAATAAATGGTTTCTAACCATACCTCCAACTAAATACGCCTTATATCCATGTTGATTTATTTCATCAACAACTTTCAAAGCCATATCTAAGTCTACCATAATTCACCGCCATTTCTTATTGTTTACTCCTAAAAGTATTATAGCACGAAAAAAGAAAAGAACCTTATTAAGGTTCTTTATTTTTGATAAATCTATAATTAGTTTACAGAATCTTTTAAAGCAGTACCTGCTTTGAAAGTAACAGCTTTTCTTGCAGCGATTTTAACAGTTTCACCAGTTCTTGGGTTACGTCCTTCGCGAGCAGCTCTCTTAGATACTGCGAAAGTACCAAATCCAACAAGTGGAACTCTATCTCCCTTTACTAAAGCGTTAGTGATTGCTTCGAATGTAGCATCAATAGCTTTAGCAGAATCTGTTTTAGTAAGTCCAGTAGCTGTAGCAACTGCTTCTACTAATTCAACTTTTTTCATAAATTTATACCTCCCTATGTTTATTAAGCATATGTTATGCTTACATATTAAATTTACCACGGATATATTGAAAAAGCAATAAAATTAACGAAAATTCCTACTTTTTGCCCAATTTCTCATTGATGGATGATAATAAGGAAATAATCGTTCCAATTCCATAGAAAAACATACAGATTAAGAAATCAATAAACCAAATGAAAATCATAAATGAGAAATTGAATTCCGTTGTCTCACAAACATTCGAATAAAACTCAGAAGTAGATCCACAAGATGGAAATAAATTACCCATAAATACACCAATTACCAATCCAATAATAAAGATAACAATAGTGATTTGTTGATATAAATTAAAGTGAATACTACTTACTTCCTTACTAACAGAATGATATTTTGGTAATCCCTTTTTTATTTTATCAATCTCTAAGAACATAGAATCCTTTGTATGAAAATCTACGTATTCGCGATATAAGAAAATATATCTAGCAAATAAGATATGGTAAAAAGTATCAATTAAAGTAAGTACTGCACCATCAAATGTAGTTACTGAAATTAGATTAATCGCAAGTAAAATAACAGATACAGCAAGAATCGTATAAAAATAAAAATCATTATTTAATTCATTAAAAGGAGACATATGAAAGTACTCTTTCCAATAATGCGTATCTCGAAACATCGAATGAAAAATAAATAAACATAATAAGAATTTAATAAATAAAGATAAAATA
>JAFUFG010000211.1 GCA_017470045.1 Bacilli bacterium
AAAAAATGTTGGAGATACTGGTCAATTACTTGCTGACTTAGTTGGTCAAATTAAAAGTTTTGATAGTACAATTGATGGTACTAATAAAGGAAAAGGAATTTTTAAAATATTCCATAATGCAAAAAAAGAAATCGATACCATTATTGCAAAATATAGTAAGATTGAGACAAATATTGATACTATCGAAAAGGGTCTTGATAAGAATAAGATTCAATTATTAAAAGATATTTCTATTTTTGATGAATTATATGAGAAGAACTTAGAATATTTTAAAGAAATTTCTTTATACATTATTGCTGGTGAAAGAAAGTTAGATGAATTACGTAATGTAACTTTACCAGAATTAAAGAAAAAAGCAGAGGAAACTGGTGAACAATTAGATATTCAAAAAGTTCAAGATATGGAAGCTCAAATTAATCGTTTTGAAAAGAAAATTTACGATTTAAAAACTACTCGTATTATTTCTATTCAAATGGCTCCACAAATTCGTTTACTTCAAAATAACGATGCAGAACTTGTTGAGAAGATTCAAAGTTCTATTACGAATACAATTCCATTATGGAAGAACCAAATGGTTTTATCTTTAGGAATTAATAATGCTAAGAAAGCTTTAAAAGAACAACAAGCTGTTACAAATTTAACAAACGAAATGCTTAAGAAGAATAGTGAAACTTTAAAACAAGGTACTATCGATATTGCAAAAGAAAGCGAAAGAGCTATTGTTGATATTGAAACTCTTAAGAAGACAAATAAGGACTTAATCGATACTTTAGATTCTGTTATTAAGATCCATGAAGAAGGTCGTGCTAAGAGAGCTGAAGCAGAAGTTGAATTACAAAATATTGAAAAAGAATTAAAAGATAAAATTCTAGAAATCAATGTTAAAGGAAAAGAATAAAAGCATTTTTAAAATGCTTTTATTTTAGGAGGGTATATGAATAATAGACAAATATTAGAAGATGTTTATCGTGATTTCTTTCCTGAACGAGAAGTTGTAAAAAAAGAAGAAGAAGTAGAAGAATTGAATGAAGTAAATGATATTGATTCTCTATATATCGATACGGATTCTAAGGAACTACTTCATAAGATTATTCAATATATGGAAGATTTTTCTACTGGTAAAGAAAAGAATTATTTAAACTTTCATTTAACGATTGAAACAAAAGATAAAAATACGGTTGATAATATTGGAAATATTTTAAAGTATTATGCGAATCAATTTCATTATGTTGATCATAAGAATTATTTGAACCTTTCTTTTTATAAGATGGAGAAGGCGGAAGATGTAGATACGTATTATAAAGATAACGGAATTGTTGCTTATATGGATTTGGATGCTTTCGGAATGCAAGATGTCGCATTTCATAAGAAATTCTTTTATCATTTAATGGATAACGTTAAAAATAAAAATATTACAATTCTTGCTGGTAAAAAAGACGTATTAAAGAGTTTCTTATTGGAAGATGCGGATTTAGAAAATGTATTCTGTTTCCATATTAAAGAGGATACTCCAAGTATTCAAGATGTTTATCAAGAAGTTCTTTCTAAGACGGATAATAGTGATGAATTTAATGTCAAAGTATTAGATTATATTACAGAGACTTATCCTAAGAGTGAAGATAGTTTTACTGGATATGTTGAGAAACTTATTAAGTATATTTCATTTCATAAAGAAGTACCTGCTTTAGAAGAGACAAAGAGTGTCGATGAAGTATTTGATGAATTAAATGATTTAGTTGGTTTAGAAAAAGTAAAAACTGCTTTACATGATTTAGTCGATTTAATTACTTTAAAGAATAAGACGAAAGATGATTTAAAGATCAATAATGTTAATCTTCATATGGTTTTCTTAGGTAACCCTGGTACTGGTAAAACTACAGTTGCTAGAATGATTGGAAATATTCTATATAATCTAAAATATATTAAGCAAAATAAATTAATTGAAGTTAGTTCGAAAGATTTAGTTGCGGAATATGTAGGTCAAACTGCTGTTAAGACTATGAATGTTGTTGAGAAAGCAATGGGTGGAATACTATTTGTAGATGAAGCCTATGCTTTAGCAGATAAGAATGGAGATAATTCTTTTAATGGAGAATGTATTGCTACTTTGATTAAAGCAATGGAGGATTATCGTGATGAATTAGTCGTAATCTTTGCAGGATACACAAAAGAAATGCAAGATTTCTTAGATTCGAATTCTGGTATCGTATCTCGTATCGGATATACATTAGAGTTTGAAGATTATACGAATGATGAATTAATTCAAATCTTTAAGGGATTTGTTAAGAAAGCAGGATTTGAATTAGAAGATGATGCATTAGAAGTAGTTAATAAGCTTATTGAAGAAAATCGCAATATGAAGAACTTTGGTAATGCAAGATTTGTTCGTAATATGTTTGAGAAGAGTGTTATTTTGCATGCTAAGAATACTCGTAATAATAAGAGTAAGAAAGTACTTAAAACGATTACAAAGAAAGATATTACATTATAAGATGCTTCGGCATCTTTTTTTGTTGTATAATGAGAATAGACAAAATGCAACTAAAAGTTGATAGAATAATAGTATTATTTTTCGTAAAATGATATGTGGAGGGAAAAATATGATTCGATTAAAAAATGTATCGAAATATTATTATGGTAAAGGTGTTGTTGCTACTGGATTTAGTAAAGTAAATCTAGAGTTTCATATTGGAGAATTTATTGCGATTACAGGAGAATCTGGTAGTGGTAAATCTACTTTATTAAATGTTATTTCTGGTCTTGATACTTATGAAGATGGAGAAATGTATATTAATGGAGAAGAGACTAGCCATTATATTGCGAAAGACTTTGAAAACTATCGCCGTAAAAATATTGGAAATATTTATCAAAATTTTAATTTGATTAATAGTTATACAGTTTATCAAAATATTGCTTTAGCTCTTATGATGAATGGAGTAAAAAATGCGAATATTAAAGATAAAGTTAATGATTTAATCAAGAAAGTAGATTTATGGAAATTCCGTAATAGTAAAGTATCTCGTTTAAGTGGAGGACAAAAGCAAAGAGTGGCGATTGCTAGAGCGTTAGCAAAAGATGTTCCAATTTTACTTGCAGATGAGCCTACTGGAAACTTGGATAAAAAGAGTGCGGATAGTATTATGAAACTACTTAGTGAATTATCCAAAGATAAGTTAGTGATTATTGTTACTCATAATTATGAACAAGTAGCTCCTTATGTTACTCGCCGTATTACAATGCATGATGGAAGAGTATTAGAAGATGTTAAGATAAAAGAGATTGATCACAATAGTCATTATGAACCATCTAAGATAAAGAGTTTAAGTATATTAAATCGTATTCGTTTAGGTGTACGTAATACCTTTAATATTATTCCAAAATTCCTTTTATTACTTCTAGTATTTGGATTTATGACAATTGCTTTGATGAGTGAATACTCTATCTTTAAAAAGGAAGAAACTTTATCGAAGACAGAAGGTTATAATTATATTTTTAATGATTTAAGTTTGGAACGAATTGTTTTGAATAAAGAAGATCGTAGTTCTTTTTCGAAAGAAGATTTAGATAAAATTAGTAAAATAGATCATGTAAATAAGGTTATTGAGAATGATTATTTAATTGATACTCCTAGAGATTTTACTACGAAAGATAAAGATTACTGGGCTTATGGTTCTGTTTATTCTATACATGATTTTGATGGAAAATTAGATTATGGTCGTATGCCTGAAAATGAGCATGAAGCTATTGTAGTTGCGACAAAGGATGATTATTATTTTAATTATAATCGAGAAGAGACTCTTACAAAAAGTTTTTATTTACCACAAACTTCTGGAGATGTCGATTTAGAAACAGAAATTAAGTTCGTTGGAGTTCAATATGTAGATACTCAAATTTATTCTGCTGGTAATGAATGTAAGTTTTATGTAGGGGATGCTGTTTTAAATAAAGTAAAATATGATTTTCACAAATTCTTTAGTAAAATGAGTGTTCGTATTAATGGTAAACGTTATGAATTACCGGGTGAGTTTAATATTATTCCTAGTAAGAATATTGCTTCAGGAGAAGCAATTATTGCAGAGGAAAAAGATTATTATTGTGAGAAGAATGATTGCTTATGGAAGGGAATCGATGTGTTCTCTGAGAATCTTTACTATAAAGAAGAAAGACATTTCACAATCGTTCGTAAATTTAATGAGAGAGATATCGCAAGTATTGTAAATATTCCTAATTATAATAAGAATGAATATTATAACTATAGTAATATTATTTATATTAGTGAAGCGGATTATAAGTCTATGTTTGATAAAGATACTTATCAAGTTAGTGTATTTGTAGATGACTATAATAATATTCCTTCTGTTACAAAAGAATTAAAGAGTATGGGAATTCATTCTTTACCGATGAAAGATACTTTAGTACAAATTGGAGTTACTCAATATTTAAGAATCTTTAAGTTAATTATTACAATTTTATTAGTCATTACTTTATTCTTTATTTCTTACTTTATTATTAAGATTATTTTAAAATCTCGTAATACTTATTATTCGATTATTCGAATGCTTGGTGGTACAAAGAGTGTATGTCGTGAGTTATTAATGATTGAGTTAATGACAATTGCGAATATTGCTTATTTTGGATTTTTACTAGTTGTATTATGCAATCATCAAGGTATGATTCATGTTGGAGTATTTAATACGATTTATGAGTATTTTGGATTCTATGATTATATTATTTTATATCTTATCTTAGTTGGAATGGCTTTCTTTAGTAGTACTAGATATTCTCGTAAATTATTTAAAGATAGTGTCATGGTATCTTTCAGGGAGGAGGTTTAGTATGATAAGAGTTGTTAAGGTAAATAAGTGGTTTAATCGTTTTCGTAGGAATCGTAATCACGTTATTAATAATACAACATTAGATTTTGGAGATAATGGATTAGTTGCATTACTTGGACCAAGCGGTAGTGGAAAAACGACTTTGCTAAATGTCATTGGTGGATTAGATAAAGTAAATAGTGGTAAGATTTATGTCAATGATAAGAAGATTACTAGATTAAATACCTATCAGATTGATAAGATTCGTAATTTAAATATTGGTTATATTTTCCAAGATTATAAGCTAGTAGATAATATGTCCGTATATGATAATGTTGCTTTATCATTAAAGACGATTGGAATTAAGAATAAGAAAGAAATTGATAAACGTGTTACTTATGTATTAGAAAAAGTGGGAATGTATCGTTTCCGTAAACGTCCTGCCTCTATGCTTAGTGGTGGAGAAAGACAAAGAGTGGGTATTGCAAGAGCAATTGTTAAGAATCCAAGTATTATTATTGCGGATGAACCTACTGGAAACTTAGATAGTAAAAACTCTTTGGAAATCATGAATATTATTAAGAAGATTTCAGAAGATCGATTAGTTATTTTAGTTACTCATGAAGTAAATCTTGCGAAGTTTTATGCAACTCGTATTATTGAGTTAGAAGACGGAAAGATTGTTTCGGATTATGAGAATAATCACGAAGATGATTTGGATTATAGTATCGACAATAATATTTATTTAAAAGATATTCCAAATCATGATTCAAATAAAGAGTTAGATGTCGATATTTATCGTGATAAAGATGCGAAATTAAATATTGAAATTGTATTAAAAGGAAATAATATTTTTATTAAGAGTTTAGATGATCGAAAAATTGAAATTGTAGATGATAATTCTTCTATTGAATTTATTAATGATCATTATAAACGTTTAAGTAAAAAAGATATTGATCAGTATGAATTTGATTATTCGAAATTAGAGAATAAACAGAAATTACGTTATTCTTCTATCTTTAATCCAATTACTTTTATAACGAATGGTATTTTAAAAGTATTAGATTATTCTTTGGTTAAGAAATTATTATTAATTGGATTCTTCTTATCCGGATTCTTTATTCTTATGAGTAATTCTAGAATTATGGCAAATTTACAGGTTTATGATAAAGACTTCGTAACGGTAAATACGAATTATTTAAAAGTTAATATGAAGAAAGTAAGAATAGAGGATTATGAAAGAATAGCTTCTAGGGAAGATGTTAATTATGTATTGCCTGGAAGTTCTAAGATTAATCTTAATCTAAAGGTAAATGATTATTATCAAACTGCCAATAATACAGCAAGTATTTCTGGTAGTTTATCTGGATTACAGATGATTACAAAAGAGGATATTGTTGTTGGACGTTATCCAGAAAATGAATTTGAAATTGTATTAGATAAGATGGTTATTAATGATTTAGAAGAAAATGCTTCTACTACAAAAATGATGGGTTTAAAGAAAATGAAAGATTTTTTAGGTAGAAAAGCAACGTTACCAAATATTGATGATTATACGATTGTTGGTTTTGTTGATTTACAAAGCCCATGTATTTATATGAGTAGTAGTCATTTTATCGACGTGATTTATAGTAGCTCACAAGATGAATTAAATGAATCTTTGGATGAATTTTCAAATACTCTAGACTCTTTTGCGGATTATAATGTTTATTTTTCTCGTATTTCTTTAAAAGAGGGTAGTTATCCTGTGAATGATTATGAGACTATGGTATCTATATCTCATAAAGAAGAGATGAAATTAAATAAAGAAATTGATGTAAAAATTGATGGTCGTAAGTTAAAAGTAGTAGGGTACTTTGATAGTGAAGAACGATTCGACAATAAGTATTTTGTAAATAAGAAAATGATTCGTAATCTTGCGATTGTCAATATGAAGAATTTAACGGTTTTTCCAAAAGACAAAGATGTTACTTTAACGGAGTTACAAGAAAAGGATCATTTCAATGTAGACGATACTTATTTGAGTGCTAGGGAGAAATATGTTAAAGGTCGTGAGAAAGGTACAAAAGTTGCCATTACAAGCTCTGTAATTGTATTAGTAATATCTTTAGTCGAAATTGTATTAATGCTTCGTAGTTCGTTCTTATCTCGTATTAAAGAGGTTGGAATCTATCGAGCAATCGGATTAAAGAAAAAAGATATTTATATTATGTTCTCTGGTGAGATTCTTGCGATTACAACGTTAACTAGTTTACCTGGAATTTTTATTAGTAGTTATATCTTTTATCAGATATCAACTATTAAGTATTTAACGAATGAGTTTTTAGTTAATCCTCCAATTATTATTGGAACAATACTTATGGTTTATATCTTTAATCTATTCTTTGGATTATTACCAGTTATGTTTACGTTACGTAAGAGACCTGCACAAATATTAGCTAGAACAGATATATAAAATAGGGCAAAAAAAAAGCATCGTTTGATGCTTTTTTTTATTGGAATAATGATGTTTGTGGTGCAGAATTAACTGTTCCATATGGGTTTGCAATTTGATTAATTTTATTTGTCCAAATTGATCCAAGGAACATTCCTGAGATAATTGAAACAATGATTGATGTTGCTACATTTGTAATAGCAAATGCGTAACATAATTTTTCTTTCTTAGCACCTAGTAGTTTTGTGTATCCTTCTAATGTTGCTACTAAGTAAACCATTCCACCTAGGATAATTGCGATTGCTGCGATTTTCCAAGAGATGAATGATAATACTAAAGCAATTACACCAAATAAACTATATAGAACACTTGCTCCTGCTACAACTAGTAGGTAATCTTTAACTTTTCCTTTTCCTTTGAATAAGTTTCCGACAACTACTTTTGAAGCTAGTGCATAAATTACGTAATAAATGAACATTGATAAGAATCCTGATAGGAAGATAGTTCCAAACATACTACTAATTTGTTGTTCTACTAATGCCATTCCTTGATTAATTTCTGCTGTACTTCCTGGTATATCACTTAATTCACCAGCAATAGCAGCAACTCCTGAAGCTTTGGTAATGAATGCTTGCATGATTCCAACTATTGTTTTTTTAGCGAAGAAGTAAGTTGATAAACCTGCAATTGCAGATGAAATAGCAATTAAGATCCATGCTAATTTTGCACTAGCTGTTTCATAGATTGCCTTCATTGTTGTGAATGGTTTCATAATAATATTTTTGTAGATTGCTACGATATCAGCACCAATTGCATTGCTTGATTCAATTTCTACTGTTTCTTCTTTGCTTTCTACTACTTTTTCTTCTTTTTCAGCTTTCTTTGTTTCTTTTTCTTTATCACAGTTTTCACATTTTCCATCTTTTAGTGGGCTACCACATTTAGTACAAAATTTACTCATACTTTCTCCCTCCTAATATCTACTTGCTGCATGAACATAAGTTACTGTTGCAGCCATTCCTACATATAATACCATCATTACTAATAAAACGATTGTGATTGCGATTACTGGAATTGTAATTGCAGCTCCAGTTGTGTAGATTATTTCGTTTGATTCTAAATCTGTTGTTTCTCCAATTGATTGATATAAGGTAACTACTGAGAACATAGCAACTACCAAGAAGAAGATTAGGGCGATTGCTACATTTACATATGATAATACGATAGCTCCTAATGCAGCAATTGTTAAGAATGTTTCACTTACTCCAACTGTTGCAATAATCTTTTTGTAATCCATTGTTTTCTTAAATACCATGTTACCCATAACATAGATAACTCCAACCATGATAGCAGAAAGTACTGCCATTGCGATACCAGCTTTTAATCCAAAGTTTGTATCAATTGTTATTCCAAACATTTGAAGATATGGTTGAATTTCTCCTAATGCTTGATTAATTGTTGCCATTGTTAATCCAGCAATTTTTAAAATATTATTTAATAATACATGAACTAATAATCCCATAGCTACTGCATTGATTCCCATAGCTACTAAACCAAAGTTCATATTTGCTTCTGTAGAATATTTTTTAATTGTAGCAACTGGTTTTTTAAAGATGTTCTTTAAGATATCTTTAAAACCATTTACCATTTCATTTGATCCTACTTCTACAACTTCTTTTGACTCTTCTTTTTTAGAAGTTTTTGTTTCTTTTTCTTTGTCACATTTTTCGCATTTTCCATCTTTTAGTGGACTTCCACAGTTTGTACAAAATTTACTCATAACTTAATCCTTCCTTTTAATAAGTTGATGTATAAGGTAAACCATTCAGATTAAATACCTTAAATCCTTTGTCATATCCAACTGAATAATAAATTGAACTTGTATATTCTCTATCTTTGTATGTTGTAGTAGAGTATTTATATTTTAAATAAACTCTTACTTTCATATAATCACTGTCCATTGTAATGTTTGTAATTTCAGCACTAGTAATTTCAAACTTTTCTAATGATTTATTTGTTCTTTTGTAAGAATTTAATTTTGTTTCATAAGTACTCTTCATACCTTCAGCTAAATCAGCAGCTTCTTTGATATCTTTGTAGTCTTTTTTATCAATAATACCTTTCATTAAGGCATTCGTAATAGACTTTGTAGCATCTAGAATAGCTTCTTTATCTTTTTCGTTCATTTCTTCTTCTTTGAATGATAATGTATAGTAATTGCTGTAGTTAGATGGAGTAATTTCTCTTTCTACACTAGTTTTTGATAATGTCATTTTTGCTTGTGTTTTAGTTGCAAAAACTTGTGGTAATACATAAGTAACGATTTGACTTTCATCTTTCTTTTCTTCTTTAGAAATATATTTGTCTGCAACTTTTACTCCTGCAAAAGTAACTTCTGTTCCTTTAGGAACTTTAATTTTATAATCTTTTACTGTGTCGATTCCGAATGCTTTTGCATCTGTAATTGACCAGTTATCGAAGAATAGGTATTTTTTCTTCATACCTTTTGAAAGTTTAATTGTTAATTCTTTTTTCTCTGTAGTATTAACGGTTACATTTGCTTCTAATCCAGCATTTTCTAGAGTAACATTTCCAACTACATAGTTTCCAGCTTTTGAATCTTTATTTTGTTCTTTTATAGCTTCTTCGAATTGTTTCTCTGTAATGAAAGTTTTATCTCCTTCATAGTTTGAGTATTTATATAATTTCTTATAATCATTTGCATTTACTGCTTTTAAATAATTTTCTACGATTGTTTTTGGGCTTGTTTGTTTTTCTAAGTATTTATAACCACCGAATAGTACTACTAAAGCGATTGCTCCAATAATACATAATGTTTTTTGTTTTTTCGTTAGTGGTTTCTTTTCTTTTTCTTCTCTTTTTGTTTCTTCTTGAATTTCTTCTTTTTCTTCTTTTGAAACATTCTTAGTTGTTTTCTTTTCAACTTTTTCTTCTTTTTCTTCTTCAGTTTCTAATTTTGCGCCACACTCTTCACAGAAAGCAGCTCCTTTTTTGTTTTTGGTTCCACATTCTCCACAAAACATCTTTTATCACACTCCTAATTCTTTCTCACCCAAAATACCTTTTTATCTAAAAACTCAATCTATAAAATCATATTCCTTTCCACTTAAAATTATAATACATTTATTCTTTTCTGTCTATTGGAATATAACGAAATACGTCTCTTTTTGATAGACATTTTTTAACCTGCTTATATACAGGGATTTGCAATATTTTTTTTTATGTGATATAATGTGCAATGTAGTAAATCAATTCGTCCATTCGCGTTTTACTACCATAAACTTTTTGTTTAAAGGAATAATGATGAGCCTTAAGAATCTCTTCATGAATGGCAAGAACACATTTATTGTGGTTTTTTGCTGTTTGTGAAAGGAGGTTCTTTTTTGTTACCACAATAAATGATTTATTATTGGAGGTATTTTTATGAAATATGTAAAAGAAGTTTTAAAAAACAATTCGAAAATGATTCTTTTTTATGTTGGAATTGGAATTGTTATTCAGTTTCTAAATTTATACAGTGTAACTTTTTATCAAAAGATATTAGATGCTTTTCAATTTCACACTTTAACTTTATTTCCTTTAATTGTTTATGGTGGCTTATTAATTTTATCAACCATTTTAGGGTATGTTGAAAACTATCCAGAACAACAAGTAAAAAACAAATTATATCTTGATTTCAAATTACAGGCTTTAAAGAAAATGAAATCTATTGATTATTTAGAATATCAAAAAATTGGAACTGGAAGATTAACTCAAAAAGTGGAGGATGGATCAGCAGGGTGTCGAGATGTTCTTGTTGATTTTTGGTTCAAGTTATTTCGATGGTTACTTCCATCTGCCATATTCAGTTTATGGTTCATTTATTGTGTTAAGAAAGAATATGTATTATTTGTCTTTGTAGGTTATGTTTTTGTTTATTTCATTTCTAATGTTTTATTAAAAAGACTTTATTCTTTAAAAGAAAAAATCTTAGTAAATCAAGAATTTTTCAATCGTCATCTAGTTCGTGGTTTCATGGAATTAGTGGTGTTTCGTACAAACAAAAAGTATGATTCTGAAATTGAAGTTACAGAGGATGGAATTCGAAACATTGTTGATGCAAAAACAAAAATAAAATTAGTCCACGAATTATTCTTTTCTATTTTTGCATTACTTGTAAATGTTTTACAAGTAATCGTTTTAGGGTATGCGGTATCTCAATCCGATTTATCAGTTGGTGCAGTTGTAACCGTAATATCCTTACTTGGAAAGGCATATGAACCTATTGCAATTTTCAATGTCGAATATGTAGATTACAAGTTAAACAAGGTTGCTGTAGACAAGTATGTTGAATTTTTTGATTCTTATGATGATGAATCTTTGGATTCTGGAAAAGAGTTAAAGAAAGTTTGTGGTGAAATTGAATTTTCTCATGTTGATTTTTCTTATTCGGATAAACGATTCGTATCCGATTTATCGTTTCGAATACCTGTTGGAAACTCCGTTGCATTTGTTGGTGAGAGTGGAGCAGGAAAGTCAACTGTTTTAAAGTTATTGCTGGGATTTGTTAAAAATTCGAATGGTGTTATTCGAATTGATGATTCGGATTTAAAAGACGTTAATCTAAATTCTTTTTATGATCATGTTACTTATGTTTCTCAAGAGGTTCCAATATTTGATGGAACATTAAGAGAAAACTTAGTTTTTGACAAAAATGTAACGGATGAAGAAATCCTAGAAGTATTACATCTTGTTTCTTTAGACAAACTTTATGAACGTTTTGAATTCGGATTAGAAACAGAATTAGGAGAAAAGGGAGTACGTTTATCTGGTGGTGAAAAACAACGTGTTGCATTAGCAAGATTATTCTTTGATGATTCTCAAATTGTTATTCTAGATGAAGCTACAAGTGCATTAGATAACATAACAGAAAAATTTGTTATGAAAAATGTATTAGAGCGACTATCTGGAAAAACATTTGTAATTGTTGCACATCGATTAGAAACTATCAAAGATGTTGATCAAATTTATGTATTAGAAGATGGTTCTATCAAAGAATCTGGAACTTATTCACAGTTACTTCAGAAAAAAGGTTATTTTCAAAAACTTTATCATTCGGTAAAGTAAACAAAAAAACGATTCATTAGAATCGTTTTTATTTTCAATATGGGGCAACTCTTAGGCAATACAAGAACACCACCACAATAGAAAACTAGAACACCATAGTCTAGTAACAATATAAACTATTTCTGACATCATTATATCACTTTTTAGATTATATTCCTATGCCATAGTAAAGAGTAAACCGGTAAAGAGAATTATATATATTTTTTTAAAATCAGTTTACCATTTTACCCTTTACCAATACACCTAAAAATACGTCAAAAATTAGGTCGTAGGCAACAAGTAGGTAACAAATAACCACCTAAAGCCTTATTATTCCTAGAAACCTTAGATGTATAATAGGCATTTAGTAGGTATTTTAGGGGGTGTTTTACAACCTCATTTTCATATATCTTTTCATAGTAGTCCTAGCACGTGAGTTCCTCCGTCTATTTATCGTTTTTTAG
>JAFUFG010000212.1 GCA_017470045.1 Bacilli bacterium
AGAATAAAATAAAAAAGAAATGAAAGGGTGAGAATATGAAGAAACATTCAAAAGTTCGTAAGAAAATTAAAATGTCTTTATTTGAGAAAGTGCTTTACACATGTGCAGTACTTGCAGTAGTATTTTCACCAATTTCTATTGTCTTTACTAAAGCAACCTTATCAGAAGTTAATTTTGAAGTAGAAAAAGAGAAAAAGGCAATCGAAGCACAAAAGAAAACAAATGAAAGTTTAAACATGGAAATTAACGAATTAGCATCTCTAACTAAGATACAAGAGGTTGCAGAAGAGCAAGGTTTAAGTTATAATAATAATAACATAAAGACGATAACAGAAGAGGAAGCAGAAACCGAGAGCAACGGACAATAGGATGTGATTGAATTGAAAAAGAGCAAGAGAAGAAATAGCATAGATTTCCCAATTCTAGTTATTTTTATCATTCTACCAGCTCTTTTTTTGTTTGGTCTTATTCTTTGCCGAGTATCATTTTTAGCCTTATCCAAAGAAGTAGATGGAATCAATTTAAAAGAACTAGCATCAAAACGTACAACAAGAACAACAACGATTTCAGCAAAAAGAGGAACAATTTATGCATCTAATAATGATGCCTTAGTACAAACAGTTTCCTCTTATACTTTAATCGCTTATTTAGATTCCAATCGTACAATAAACGAAAAGAAACCACAACATGTAGTCGATAAGGAACGTACAGCAAAAGAACTAGCAACAGTAATTGATATGGATGAAGAAACAATTTTAAATTACTTAAAGAAAGAAAACGTATACCAAACAGAATTTGGAAAAGCTGGAAAAGGATTAAGTGAATTACAAAAGAATAAAATTGATGCTCTAAATCTTCCAGGAATAGACTTTATAGAAAATTATAAAAGATATTATCCTAAAGGAGATTTTGCATCATATATTTTAGGGTATGCAAAGACAAATGATGATGGAACAATCAAAGGAGAAATGGGAATCGAAAAGTATTACGATGATCTATTATCTGGAGAAGATGGATATATCAAATATCAAAAAGACTTAAAAGGATATCAAATCGCTGGAACTCCAGTTTTAAAACAAGACGCTCAACAAGGAAAAGATGTATATTTAACCATTGATAGCAACATTCAATTCTATATTGAGCAGGCATTAAAAAATAGCAATGCAAATTATGGATGGGAATGGTTTACATTCACAGTAGCAGATGCTAAAACTGGAGCAATATTAGGTACTGCAAATTCACCATCCTTTGATCCAAATGTTAGAAATATAACAAATTACTTAGACATGTTTGTAGCAAGCCCATACGAACCTGGAAGTACAATGAAAACATTTACCTACATGGCAGCCATGGAAAATGGAGTATATGATGGAAATGAAGTATATGAGTCTGGTACTTTTACCACGACGGACGGAACAGAAATTGGTGACTGGAATCGTAATGGATGGGGTACAATTACTTTTGATAAGGGTTATGCCCTAAGTAGTAACGTCGGAGTAATTAATATTATTAATCGTCATATGAATAGTTTAATGTTACGACAATATTACAAGAAATTAGGATTTGGTAAAAAAACAAGAATTTCCTTACCAAATGAACAAAAAGGTAAATTAGATTTCCGTTATGAAACAGAAATATATAATGCTGGATTTGGACAAGGTATTTTAGTTACACCAGTTCAAATGATTCAAGCAATGTCTTCTATCACAAATGATGGAATGCTATTAAATCCATATATCGTGAAAAAAATTGTTAATCCAGAAAATGGAGAAGTAATTTTAGAAAATAAAAAAGAAGAAGTAGAGCGTGTTGCATCAACTGGAACAGTACAAAAGATGATGTCTTTAATGGATGATTGTGTAAATGGTTATGGAAATACTGGTAGTGGTTACCGAATAGATGGAGGAGAACTAATTGGAAAAACAGGAACTTCTCAAATTGCCGATGAACACTCTAGTGGTTACTTAACAGGAGAAGAAGATATTATTTCCTCTTTTGCTGGAGTATATCCAAAAAGTGATCCTCAAATCATTATTTATGCAGCAGTAAAAAGACCATCAGGTGGATCTCAGAAATCGATATCTAATGCTGTTAAAGAAGTAGTTAGTAATTATTCGAAATATAAGGGAAATGCTGATACAAAAACGAATACAATTGAGATTAAAACATATGAAGTTGAAAATTATTTAAATAAGAAAACGGATTCTATAAAGACAAAGTTAGATTCCGAGGGAGTTCATTATCAAATAATTGGAAATGGAAATAAGATTATCAAACAAAGTCCAAGAGAAGATACTAAAATAACATCAAAGGATACGATTTATTTAATAACAAACGATAAAAATTTAACAGTTCCAGATGTAAATGGATTATCTGGAAAAGTAGCAAAATCACTATTAGAAGAATTAGGATTAAAAGTAAATATAGATGGAGTTGGATATGTAACTGGCCAATCTGTTGCACCAGGGACACCAATAACAAAAGGGTTAGAGATTATTCTAAATCTGAACCCTAAATTTCAAGCAGATAATCCACAAGAACAAAGTGAGGAGAGTGAAGGTCAATGAGAAAAATAAGTATACGTAACTTAATTATCGCACTATTATGCGTTACAGTAATTTGTATGGCAGTCGGATTCTCCATTCTTTCTATAAAACTAGAAAATCTAAAGAAGAAAGAAGAAAAGTTCTTAGTTGTATTTACAAAAGTAAAAGAAGACACATCCGTAAAAGGAGGAACAAAAACTCCTACAGGAGAAAATAGTATTACCAATAAAGGACAAACAGTAAATATGAAATTTACAATGTATTCTCCTCAAGATGAGTTAGCTTATAATTTAGTAGTTAAGAATAAAGGCACACTAGATGCAGAAATCATAGATCTAATAGCAGTACCGGATTATGTAAATGATAGTGATGATAAAAATAGCATCTATCCAGTAACAGTAAGTACAACGGACGTGAAAGGAAAAGTTCTTGCTCCAGGAGAAGAAACTATGGTAAAAGTAGTAGTAATTTATAATCCAGTTTTAAAAGTTACTACAAGATCGATTCCTTATCAATTGTCCTTATTAACAAAATCAACAGAAAGTCGATAATTCATCGACTTTTTATTATGTTTTTGTTATAATGAACTGTAAGGAGTAAAGGTTTATGAATAATGATTCTAGCAAACAGACCTATAGTAGTGTCCGAATAAATGATAATGAACCAACCGAGTCCCCAAAGGATATCGTTGAAAATGCTTTTCAAGAGCAAGAAAATAGATTAATGGAAGAAGAAGAACAAAGAGAACTAGAAGAAACATTAAAAAAACTTTCAATAGAACAAGTTCGTGCAGCAGAAGAAGATGCAATCCGTAAAGAACAAGAAGAAAAAGAAATGATAGAAAAAAAAGGACCAAGACCAAAGAGTCCTTTCACAATCAATAATCTTGTTCAAAAGGTTGATAAAGATGAGAGAATGCAAAGTAGTATTAAAGCTATTTTAAGATTACGTAAAAGAACAAAGGTAATGATAGTATTAATTACCTTAGCAATCATCATTGGAGTTAGTTTTTTAAATTATAATAAAGAATATCGAAATAATCCAAAACAAATTACAAGAAAAACTGTTATTTCTGTAGGAAAAGAATTTGCAAAAGTAATTCGTATCCCAGATACACAAACTTTAGTAGGAGACACCTTTGATGTAGAAGGAAAAATTTCATATAATCTTCAAAGTGATCAGGCAAAAGAGAATTACTTAACAGATCCAGAAATGCAAAAAAGATATTATTTAATCAATAACTTAAATAAGGCAACTACATCATTTTCTATAAAACAAGACAAGAATAAAAAGAAATTCTTTTTTAATCAAAAAACATCAATTCAAGATAAAGTGTCAATAGAAGATAAATACTTGATAGAAAACTCTACCGAATACTATTACATAAAAGAATATGCAGAAAAATTTATTAATAACGGTAATAAAACTTATTTTGAATCTTTAGCAAAGGATCGTAATGCGAATGATAATATTCGTTATATGTATCGTTACATCCTAACTACATTCTTTGATAATATAGAGGAGAAAGACTATAATATGAAGAATGGAGAAACGATAATCAATGGTAGTACAACAAAAGGAAAAGTAATAGAAATAGAATTAGATAATAAAAAGATAATAGAAGTATGGAATAGAAGTGTTGATCAATTAAAAAAAGATAAACGTGCAAATAATATTGTACAAGGTGTAAAAGATGATATCGATTCATACAAATTAAAAAAGACCGATAATATCTTAGAAAAGAATCAAAAATTGACAATACGTATCTATACCAAAGGTTTCTTCCGAGATATGAAAAAATTAGATATCGAAGTAACAGGAGAAAAAGATTCCAAAGGAATAGAATATGAAAAAGATTACAATCGAATAAGATATTCCGAAAATAAAAATCCAAAATATACGATAGAATATGAAATTACGAAAGAAAAAGTAATAGCCATTATAATGGATAAAAAAGATACAGATATAGGAAGATTAGAAATAGATTATAATGAGAAAAATCCTAGGTATCAATTTGACTTTGAAGAAGATAGCAACAAAATATCAATTGATTACAACAAGAAAATAACGAAGAAGAAAAAAGAATCATACCAATCAAAAATAGTATTAGATATGGATATTCGAAAAGATAAAAAATCCGTAATTAAAGGAACTATTACTGTCAATTCAAAGACGAATAATAAACCAAAGATGGAAGAATCAATGGATGATATCATATTTAAAAAAGATATTAGTGAAGAAGAACAAACAAAGATAGTAAATATTCAAAAGAACCGTCTACAAAGGGTATTGTATTAGGAGGAGTTTATGGAAAAAGAAAAAAAGACAACAAAAAAAACGACAAAAAAGACAGAAAAGAATATTGAGAAAAAAGTAGAGAAGAAAGTAGAAGAAAAAGTAGAAGTACCTGCAGAAAAGAAGCAAACGAAGTATTCTTTTATTCCAAAAGACTCAACAGACTTATTATTAGTTATTACTTTCATAGCCTTATTAGTCTTAACCGTATTTTTAGGATTTAAAGTAAAAGCAGCAAAAGAAAATTTAAAAGAACATGTTAGAGCAAATATTGTAGTACCTGTATTAGGATCTGGTACAAAAAATGCGATTAGTGTAGATGTTGCAAATATGAAAAAAGGCCAAGAAAAAGAATATATCTTTAAAATCAGTAATACAAAAGATGAAAATGTAAATCCTGAAGAGGTAATTTATCATCTATTATTTAAATATGATAAGAATATCTCACTAGAAGTTACAAAGAATGAGGAAAAGGATAACATCTTAGGGGAAGATAATACAATAAGGGATAATAAGTTACAAAAAGAGGAAGAACAACAAGATATTTACCGAGTTAAAATTAAAGCACTAAAGAATACCGGCAATAAACAATTAATAACAATCAATGTTGTAAGTTAGAAAAGGTCAATGAAAATTGACTTTTTCTTTGTTTTATGGTATAATAATGCATATTTTTATGAGGAGTTCGGTTATGGAAGACGAAAGGATTATTATCCAAAAGGATGGGAAGGAAGTAGAGTGCGAGGTAATCTTTACTTTTGAATCCCCAGATACTGGCAAAGCATACATAGGGTATACGGATCATAGTATCGGTGAAGATGGTAAAAAGACAATTTATGTATCATCATACGATCCGGTTTTAGGGACAGGTAGGTTGGAAGACTTAACAGATAAACGTGAAATTGAAATGGTAGATAAAGCGTTAAAAATGATGAAGGATATGAAATAATCATAAGAGGTGTTAGAGATGAAAGATTATTATAAAGAATTAAGAAAAGAAGTACGTACGAATAAAAAACAATTACAGAAAATAGAAACAAAAAAGCAAATGTTAGAATATATGAAAAGATATATGTCAAAAGAAGAATATGAAGAAGAATTAAGAAAAATAGAAATAGAATCAAATCATATTTATCAATCAATAGCATTAGCAAATGAAAAACTATCAACACCAAAGGTAACAGAAAATTACTTTAATACGATTGAAAAATTAGTAAAACTATATCAAGAAACAAACGATGTTGATTTTAAAAAAGTAATTAGTGATGTAATTAATGAAAAAAGAAATGAAGTAATACGTTTAAATGAACAATTACCAGAAGAGTTACAAGGTGGATTAGATGATTTATATGGATCTGTTGTAATTAAGGATGATTCAGAATTATCTAAGATTTCAAAATCAAAAGAAATATTTGAATCTATTAAACGAGATAATTATAAGAAACAAGCAAAAATTGTTCGTATGATTGGAACTACTTACAATTCAAATTCCGAGACGGATCAACAACTACGTGAAAAATATGTAGAAGAATTAAGAGATGCAAAAGAAGAAATTGCTATTTTAGATAAATATTTAAGTAGAATGAATAAGGAATATAATG
>JAFUFG010000213.1 GCA_017470045.1 Bacilli bacterium
TTGATTATCATATTCCGAAGAGTCATACTCTTCTTCTTTCATAATTGCTTGTACTCCTTCTTGAACTTCTTCAGGATACTCTTTATATATTCTTTCTGGTAGAGTTAATTCTTTTTTGGTACAGGCAATTGTTAGAATCGATACGAATAATAGTAATGCGACTACTGCTATTTTTTTCATATTATTCCTCAATCTTTCGAATCACTTTACATGGATTTCCCGCAGCTACTACATTATCTGGAATATCTTTATTTACCACACTTCCAGCACCAATTACTACATTATTACCAATTGTTACGCCAGGAAGAATGCAGACATTACCACCAAACCAAACATCATTTCCAACTTTGATTGGTTTTGCATATTCTAATCCTTCATTTCTTTCATCCTTATTGATTGGATGACCAGATGTATAAAATCCACAATTTGGTCCAATAAAGACGTTATCTCCAAAAGTAATACCTCCAGCATCTAATAGCACTAAATTATGATTACTATAGAAGTTTTCTCCCAACTCAATGTTATAACCATAGTCGCAGTAGAATGGTGCTTCAATTAAAAATTTTTCTTTTGTTTTTCCGATAATTTCTTTTAGTACTTCCTTTTGTTCTTCTCTATAAGATGGTAAAAGATTATTAAAGGTAAAGCATAAATCTTTTGCTCTTACTCTTTCTAATTCTAATTCTTCATCATAGTTTGCATTATATATTTCATTTTTTAGCATTTTTTCTTTCTCTGTCATATTATTCCTCCTCTACAAATATTCTTGGAACTCGATAAGAAATTGTACTTAAAATTTCATAATTAATTGTATGACATTTTTCTGCAATACTCTCTAATGTAACTAAGTCATTATCAAATACAAATACTTCATCTCCAACTTGAACATCAAGATCTGTTACATCAATCATGCAACTATCCATACAAACACTACCAAGTACTTTGCATTTTTTTCCTTTAACAACTACTTCTCCAATATTTGTTAGCTCTCTTCTATATCCATCTGCATATCCAATTGGGATTGTTGCCACTTTCATTTTCTTTGTTGTTTTATATTTTTGAGAATAGCTAATTGCTTGTCCTTCATCAATATCTTTTAGATATGTAATATGAGTTATTAATTTAGCAATTGGTTCAATATCAATTTGATTTTTAACACCTTCATAAGACTCATATCCATACATAATAATTCCAGGTCTTACTAAATTTGATACTCCATCATCATAATTCAATAATCCATTAGATGCGCTGGAATGAATATACTTTAAGTTAAAATGTTCCTTTAAAATACTTACAGCTTTTTTAAAGATGTCTAATTGATTATTCGTATATTCTTCATCAAAATCTGCAGAAGATAGATGAGTATATGTACCTTCTACTTGAATATTCTTATTCTTTTTAATCATTTCAATATAATCCTTTATTTTATCTAATTGAATACCAGTACGATTCATTCCTGTTTCGATTTCTAGATGAACTCTTATTGGAACATTAATACTTTCTATAAAAGTCTTTTCACTTACTCCTACAATTAGATTATATTTATGAATATCTTCTATTTCATCAACAGCAGGTTGATTTAATACAAATATTTCTTTTTCATACCCTAATTCTCTTAAGAAAATTGCTTCTTCTACCATTGCTACTGCAACAATATTAAAATGATTAATAACAGATAGTTTTTTATTAATATTCGTCCCATATCCATTTGCCTTAATTACAGGCATTAATTCTTTACCCCCAACATATTCTTTTATCTTCTTTAAGTTGTTTAAAAACTTCGTTGTACTAACTTCTAAAGTAGTTGCTCTTTTCATTTCTATCACTCCAGTTTCATTATAGCATAAGAAAAAGATTACCTTTTTCAATAATCTTTTACTTTACATTTTTATACTATATCTTATGTATACTTTATTTAAATTCCACTATTTCTTCTAATGGTTTTCTAGTTGTATGTAGTGGATTTGTCTTATAATCTGGTTCTCTATAACCAATATTTAAAAGTGCAACAGGGAAGTATTCTTGTGGAATATTAAATTCTTCTCTTAATACATCAGAATTGAAGAAACGAATCCAGATACTATCAATTCCAAGGTTAGTTGCTTCTAACATCATATGAGTTGTGATAATTGCACAATCTACTTCTGCAGAAGGATAATCTTCTCTTTCATTTACCCAAGCTTGTTCTTTATTTCCACATACCAGTATAGAAGTTTGTGCACCATATCGAAATTTAGTAGCTTTATCTAATTTTTCTCTTGCTTCTTCCGAATCTAATACATAGATTTTTACTGGTTGGGCATTCTTTGCCGTAGGAGCAAGTCTACCTGCTTCTAAGATTTTTTTAATATCATTCATTTCTACTTTATGAGTAGAAAACTTTCTCACAGACTCTCTATTTCTAATTATTTCTTCGAAGTTCATATTACTTCCTCCTTTTGTACATTTTCATATTTATTCAATTTACTAATATTATATCCCATGTATACCATACCTATTGTTAAAAGAATTAATAACACATTTAAAGAATTTGGTATTTGTAAGAAAGATAGAATAATTACTAACTCATAACTTAGTACTCTACCAATATTTAATATTAATTCTTTGATTGCAAGAAACTCTATCTGTTTATCTTCATCTAATAAATTACTATTACAAATATTGTACATTCGTATTTCTGCAATCATTCCAAGTAGTCCTGCAAATACAGTAAAACAAATATTATAAAGTACCATGGTTATATTTGTTGGGAAGAACAATAATAAGAATAATGATATTGCAGGAACAATACTGGAAAATATAATGATTCCTTTATCTTTCTTTCCTTTAAATTTCTTTTGATAGAATTGAATGTATAAAATCTTTAATACTGTCGCAATTGATGTAATTATACCTAGGTTCATATCAGTTTTAAAAGAATTAAAGATAATGACTGTTGTAAGAATACTAAGTGCTCCATCACTTGCTGCAAATCCGATTAATAATTCCGTAAAATAAGTTTTACGGATTGCTTTATATTTCTTTAAATAATCCCATGTTTCTAAATACGTAACATCTGGTAACTTGTAATCTTTTTCTGTCTTAATAAAGAATGATAATACAATTACAATTGCAGAAAGAATCGCAATAATAATTGCAGTACTTTCAAAGTTCGATGTTGTAATAATTGCTCCTAATAATAATGGTGTAACAATTCCTACAATAGAACCTACTATGTTATTTACTGTAGTAAACCTCGTACGATCTTTGTTGTCAATTTTATTTGCCATAAAAATATTATATGGATACCAATATGTCGATAATGCTATTCCATTTAGCATAGCAACGAATGGTAAATATTTTATAATTCTGTCTTGTAATAATACAATGGCAAGCATATAAATAAAATTTAATATGACTCCAAATCGATACATTTCAATTCGATATTTACGATTTACAATAACAGCTATTACTAATGTTAATAATCCTAAAAAGAAATAAGAAATCATGTAATACTCTGATAACGACATGACTCCTTCTTTACTAGTCTTTAAAAAATAAGCGGTTAAAAACGGTCCTAAGAAAATAGACATTATTGTCTTTAGTGCTGAAATGGTGATAAGCACTTTTTGTTCTTGTTTCATAAATCCTCACTATTTATTTTTATATTTATATCTATTACTATTATCTATAATTAAATCTGTTTTTTTTAATTTTTTTAATTCTTCTAAGATTGGATCTTTATATTCTGTACTAATTCCAATCATTATCATTGTTTCATCTTTTGGCAAGAATACTACAGAATATTTATTGACTAAAACCTTTTCAATCGAATCCCAGTCTAATTGTAATTTTTGATTTTTCTTTTCAATCTTTACTTCATTTTTAGTAATCTCAAAAATAGTTTCTTCTTTATTTTCTAAATATAATTTCAAACGTTTTTTTACGGCAATTAGTCCTTTAATATAGATAAATATTAATGCCATTATCACTCCGATTAGAGCATAGTCTAAGACGGTATATCCACTCCAAAATATGAAGGATGCGAAGAATAAAATATAACAGATGCACACTCCTAATCCGATAGCATAATTTATACTTAATCCTCTCGCTTTTTTCTTTGGATTATTTCTTATTCGTTTATGGAATGCTGCGATGAATAAAAATTCATCATAAAACCTTTTATCAAGTTCTTGATCATGACTTTTTACTACTATTTTCATATAACACCTCTTAATTAAGATTAGAGCATAACAAAAAAGATATTGATTGTAGATTCAATATCTTTTATTTTATTTTTGATTTAGGTACTTCTATAACTGGCTTAACCATCATGTTATTTCTTGTTACAGGGTAACTTGCGGAAACACTCATCCAGTGGGTGTCGATACGGAATGCGCTATCTGTTGTATCTTCTTTTGGAGTCTCTAACCAAAATCCAAAATTACCATTTGTGACCATTCCATCAAATGAAGTATCTTGTAATACATATTCGCATGTTTGATATATTTTTGAAGTTTGACCACATGCACTAAATATTTCCGCATACGTTGGAAGTCTAGCTGCTTTATCCGTATATGCGAAGATTGGTAAGTCTCCACCTGATGTAGTAGTATTACCATTTTCTGAATATATCTGTCTAGAGTTATTTGTAAGACTAATATTAGACCATTGCTCTGTACTAGGCAAATCTGCAATTGCAGTAATTGGTCCATGCCAGTTTTCATCTTCCGTATAATATCTTATTGGGTTTGCACTCGTTAAGTGTCTTGCACCCTTCTTTGTATAACTGGAGAATAATAATACTGCATAATCATTATTAGAATCTAAATCTGTTAAATAATAGAATCTTTCGTTTTCACTATCAAAAATACCATCACCATTGACATCGCAATCAAAAGCATCTCCTGATTTTATATCACCATCTACTAGTGTTCCATAGGTTATAGTTTCTCCTTCTTCATAACCAGCAGCATAACATCTCTTAGTACCAGCTTCATATAGGGCATTACATGGTCTAGTATTTAATGTTGTTGCTTTTTTACAAAGAACACTATCATCTCTCCATACTGCCTTATATGTTCTATTGTATTGAGATCCATTTGTAATTACTAAATTTTTCTGTCTTGTGTTGCTATATTCTTCATAGGAAGTCGCCTCTGTTCCTTCCTCTAATTGAATATTCTTAAATAAGAAATATTTGTCTGTTTTCGTATTACCGAATCCAAATAGCAAAACTATATAGCCAGTACTATCTGTAGTAAAATGAACTTCTATATTTCCCATTTCATTCATAATATATTGATTAATTACATATTCATTATTTTCAATATTATATACACCGATTCTTGATGATGAGGCGTCTCCTTCAATGGTCATTGTTAATGTGTAGTCCGTATTTTTCTTTAATTTTATCTTATTTGTTAAACCGCCTATCCAGTTAGAATTATCATCTTTTTTTAGAAGTTTAACAGAATTAGTATCAGTCGTTATTTCAAGCCCACTTCCGGTATAAGCGTGTGTTGGGATACTATAACTATATGTATATTTTGTTATTGTCGGAGAGTTATATAAATTTTTTCCACCTATCCAACCTAAGAAAGTATAACCTTCTTTAGTTGGTGTTTTTAATGTAAAATCTTCATCAAATATAGAAAATGATTTCTTTGGTTTACTAATTGTCCCACCATCTAAGTCATAATTGATATTATCGGTATCTATCTTTTCAATTAATGTAATCTTGGCATAACCATTTCCAGTATTTCCTATCATAGTAGATCTTCCATCATGTGATGGCATTCCTACTACTTCACTTCCAACACCATTTTCATCCCAAGAATATCCTTTTCCGTCAATCATTACAGTATCTGTGAAGGTATATCCACTATAATGCTTATTGCAAGAATAATCCGTGTTATATCCTAGTGAATTATATCCAGTAGATGTTTCATCATTACAAGCAACTCCATTGGAAGCATTTACAAAAGTAATATTATCTTGAGTAGATTCTTTTGTTATTGAAA
>JAFUFG010000214.1 GCA_017470045.1 Bacilli bacterium
GTTTTTACTAACTCTTTTTTGTTGTAGTCTAATACAAATCCACGAGGAGCATAGAAATAACTAAAATTCATTGGTAGATGCTTTTCTAGTAATAGAGTAGCTGCTACTAATTGATCTTCTTCATTTACTAGTCCTAAATAATATGGAGTTAAGTGTTTTTTAACTTTTGCGAATTCTCCCCATGATACAGATTGTAAGAAATGTGATTTTTGAGGATGATTCTTTATATATTCATCAAATTTTTCTTTTTCAATATTCGTAAGTTTTAACATTAAGTATGCCTCGCTTTCGTCAATTTTAGTATACCATAGAAAAGAATTAATACACAAAAAAAGAACACATTTCGTGTTCACAACATGTAATAATTATCATCTTTTTGTAAATAATTTGTCTTCTTATTCTCTTTTAATTCTTCTAGTTGTTCTTTTATTTCTTGAAGTTGTCTTTCAATTGCGATGAGATGTTGCTCTAGATTGTTGTTAACTGGCACAAACGGATATGGAAATTGATTCATAATAATCCCTTACTTTCTCTATATTTTATGTTGTTTCTTTGTATTTTGTGATAGAATATCTACAGGTGATTTTATGAGACTAAGAAATGTAAAAAATAAAGAAGAAATCTTAAATAATTCGAAGTATTTAGTAATGAATCCAGAAGATAATATCGGTAAATGGAGTGAGGTATTTGGAAATAACAATCCTATCTATATTGAGATTGGTATGGGAAAGGGAAAGTTTATTTTAGAGAATGCTTTAAAGTATCCCAATATTAATTTTATTGGTATTGAGAAGTTCGATAGCGTACTTGCAAAAAGCTTACCTAAGATTCCGGATAATGTTCCGAATTTATTGATTGTTCGTATGGATGCTTTGAATATTGATCAAGTATTTTGTCATGAAGTATCTCGAATCTATTTAAATTTCTCTGATCCATGGCCTAAGAAGAGACATCATTTAAGAAGACTTAGTAGTCGTGTATTCCTTGAAAAATATGATTCTATCTTTCAAGGAAGATGCGAAATTTATCAAAGAACGGATAATCGTGACTTATATATTTATTCTTTGGAAAGTTATTCGGATTATGGGTACAAATTAAGTGATATTTCTTTTGATTTACACAATACTTCTGAAGAAGAACTAATTACGACAGAGTATGAAGATAAATTCTCTAGTAAAGGAATGTCAATTTATTCTGTTGTTGCGACAAAATAATGGAATTCCTTTCAATTTATTTTACATTTACCAAAAATTTGATATAATGTATTAAGAGTAGGTGAAATATGAAAAAGATAGTTGTTTTACTCTCTGTTGTCCTACTATTAATGACGGGTTGTAGTGTTGTGACTCTTAGTAATGTAGATGTTGCGAAAAATGTTAAAACGTTATTATCCGAGGACACAAAGGTCTATAATGTCTATTTTGAGGGATATAAATACTATGTTCCAAAGGGAATGCAGTTTTTAAATAAAGAAGATTATAATGCAAAGTTTGTAGATAAATTAGGTAATGTTTATTACTTATATGTTGATGCGATTAGTTATTATCATAAAGTAGAAAATACCTATGAAGAGAATGAAGATTCTCATTTTTCTAGAAGACTTGATTATAATAAAAAAACTGGATATATCCAAATTGATAAACAAAAAGATGGAAAATATTTAATCAATTTTATGTTCAATTATGCCAAGATGGAAGCTTATGTTTCTGAAAATGATTTGATTTATGCAATTGATAATATGTGTAGTATATTACGAAGTGTTAAATTTAATCGTAAGGTATTGGAAAGTTTAATTGGTGATAATATCTTAAGTTATAAAGAAGAAAGTTTTAGCTTGTTTGATACAAATACTTCAAAGGATGATTTCTTAGATGTAGTTAGTAAATATGAAGATGAAGGATATAAGAAATCTATCGATGAAGAAGAAATTGAACTTGACAGTGAATAAGAGGTGAACTCATGAAATTATTAGATACGATCAAAAATGCTTTATTTGAAGTAGAGTATGTAGAAGTACCTGCTGAACCAAAGAAGCCAAAGAAAGAGAAAAAAGAAAAGAATAATGACGATGTAAAGGATAAACCAATTGCAAAAAAAGTTCTTCTTTCAAGACCTAAGAAGGAGGAAAAGGTTGAGCCTGAAGTTGTTGAACCAGAGATTGATGGTGATGATTTCGAACCAACAGCAGAACGTGAAAAAGATTTTAAAATCATGAATGATAATGATTTTAAGGTAGATGATAATAGTAGTTATAATGATAATCCTAAAGTAGAATCTTTAGAACCAGAGTATCCAGAAGAAAAACCTGTAGTTCATCATTATAACGATTATGAAGATCGTCGTAATACTTATGAGGATAATCGTTCTTATGAACAACCTCCAAAAAGAGAGAAATATCAAGCACCTCGTGAAGAGGATAATCGTGTTATTTATCGTGAACCGGTTCGTGAAAGATATTCTACTCCATATGGAATTGATGAAACTAGTCGTAATCTAGTACAAGAATATGGCAGAAGTGCTTATGAAAAAAAAGAGGAAAAAGGTGGATTTAAGCCTTCTCCAATTATTTCTCCAATTTATGGTGTATTAGATAAGAATTATCGTAAAGAAGATGTTGTTCAAAAGAAAGAAGTTCGTTTAAGTAGCTATTCGAAAGAAAATGTTAACTTAGATGATGTTCGTAATAAAGCATTAGGAGTTCATGAAGAACGTCCTGTTGAAAAAACTGCTCCTGTAAAGAAGATTGAAGAACCAGAAGTAGTAGAAGAAGACGATAATCTATTAGTAGATTTAAGTAAAGATGAGGATAAACCATCTGTGAAAGAAGTAACAATGGGTGATGCAATGGAATATTTCCAAGATTTAGGTTTGGAATATAACGTTGATTATGTGGATGCTAGTAAAGAAAGAACAGCACCTCGTCGTGTAAAAGATAATTA
>JAFUFG010000215.1 GCA_017470045.1 Bacilli bacterium
AAGACTGCTGAAGAAATGAAAAAGGTCTTAACAGATGGAAAAGCAACATTAGTTGAAGAAAAGAATATGGGACAAAGAGAATTAGCTTATGAAGTTAAAAAGTTTAAGACAGGATACTATTTCTTATTTGTTGTAGAAGCTGAATCAGAAGTTATCGATGAATTTGATCGTGTAGTTAGAATTAGCGAAAGTGTTATTCGTCACTTAATCGTAAAAGTAGAAGACTAATAGAAAAAGAGTTAATTTATGAATAAAGTTTTTTTAATAGGAAGATTAACAAGAGATCCTGAATTAAGATATACTGGAAGTAATTTACCAGTAGCAACATTCTCTTTAGCAGTAAACAGAAACTTCACTGGACAAAATGGTGAAAGAGAAGCTGATTTTATCAATATCGTAGTTTGGAGAAAACAAGCTGAAAATTGTAAAAACTATCTTACTCAAGGTAGCCAAGTTGCAATTGAAGGTAGAATCCAAGTACGTAACTATGATGACCAAAATGGTCAAAAGAGATATGTAACAGAAGTTGTTGCAGATAACGTTGAATTTTTAGGATCAAGAAATTCCTCAAACAATTCTAATAGTATGAGTGCTCCTGCATCAAATAACAACAACGCAGGACCAAGTCCTTATGATTTTGGAGACGCTCCAGAACCTAAAGGAACAGACGTAGATAGTAATCCATTTGCTGATTTCGGTTCAAGTATCGAAATTAGTGATGATGAATTACCTTTCTAAGAAAGAAGGAGGGAATCAAATGGCAGAATTCAATAGAAGAAAGAAAAAAATTTGTATGATGTGTGCTGGTAAAACAGTTGATTATAAAGATCCAGAAACTTTAAGAAGATATACGAACGAAAAAGGTAAAATCGTTCCAAGAAGAGTAACTGGTAACTGTGCTTTACACCAAAGATACATTTCTAAACAAGTTAAAAGAGCTAGAGCAATCGCTTTAATGCCTTATTCAAGATAATAATTAGCATACCTTTTGGGGTATGCTTTTTTGTTAGACTTTTATAGTAAATTATTATATAATAAATATGAATTTACAGGAGGAATCAAATGGGGATTTTAAAGCAAAGAGGAACTCTTAATAGAGCGATTAGAAGAGCCAAGACAATATTCCTTATGGGACATCGTGATTTAGACTTAGATGCCTTAGGAAGTTGTATTGGTATGTACATGATTCTTAAAAAAAAGAGAAAAGATGTTTATATAATCATAGATGATAAAACACATGAACTTGGTGTTGAAAAAGTACTAATTGAGTTGGAAGGATGCATCAATATCATTAAAAGTGAAGATATTGAGAAAAAGATGAATAAACGTTCATCTAAAAACTTATTAATGATTCTTGATACTAATAAAACAGAATTAGTACAAAGTGAAGAAGCTTTAAAGAAGATTAATAAGAAACTTTGTATCGATCACCATGAATTAGGAAAGACATCTATTAAAGATTGTGTTATGATAAATGACACAGAAGTTTCTAGTGTCTGTGAAATGATTACAGAGTTGGTTGAACATTATGATGTTGAACTAGAACCATATTATGCAACAGTATTATTATCTGGAATGGTACTAGATACCAATAACTTTACCTTAAAGACAAACCCAGAAACATTCTATACAGCATATTACTTAACCAGTTTAGGTGCTAGTGCAAAGAAAGTTCAATATTTATTAAAACAAGATATTACAGAATATACCGAAAGACAAAAACTTTTAGCAGAAATTGAAACAATAGGAAATAGTATTGCTTTTACAAAGGCTACTCCATATACGATCTATCGTAGAGAAGACTTAGCAAAAGTAGCAGATACCTTACTATTCTTCAATAACATCGAAGCATCTTTCGTAGTAGGAAAAATAGGAAAAGATACAGTAGGAATTAGTGCTAGAAGTTTAGGTAATTTCGATATTAATAAAATACTAGAAAAACTAGGTGGAGGTGGAGACACTTACAACGGAGCTGCAAAATTTGAAAAAACAACAATTAGTAAAGTAGAGCAGCAATTAAAACAAGTAATTAAGGAGGAGTCGGAATAATGGAAGTAATTTTTATCAAAGATTTAAAAAATCAAGGAAAAAAAGGACAAATTAAGAATGTAAAAGATGGGTATGCAGAAAACTTCTTAATAAAAAATGGATATGCAGTA
>JAFUFG010000024.1 GCA_017470045.1 Bacilli bacterium
TAACATTGATTGAATTATCTTCTAAAAAAGACAAAGTATAAACAATTGGAAAAGCAGTTTTATTTTGTACCTGAAAGTGATAAGCACCATAACTGCCAGGAGCAATTAAGTTACGATTATCAAACTTTGTATTTTTAAACACATTAATAGTATTCGTAGAATCCCATATTTTATCCGGATCCACTTCCAATAAATCCCCATCAACCTCAGAAGTATCAACTACTGGTTCAATTACAACATTAAGAGGTTCTGGTTCATCATTGATAAGCTCTGGTTCATCATCTTCTTTATTTCCATTATCATCATTTGTAAACCAATCTTTTATGGCATCAATAACCGTTTGAAAGAAACCTTTTTCACCCGATGGTTTATCTGGTTTTGGCTTATCTCCACCACCATTTCCATCTTCAATAACAAAAGTATCAACTTCTCCATTACGATCTCCCGTATGGTTATTAGAATAACCAACAAAAACTCTAAATAAAATGAAAAAAGTAATTACTATTAATAAGATAATTACCGTGAGCAAAATAAATAATTTAGTTTTTCTTTTCATATTAAATTCCTCACTTTAATTTTCTAAAAGTCTAACGATTCGAAAATCATTAGACTTTTAGAGAGCTAAAGTCGCTAGACTAAGCTCCAACGTATTGAGAAACTTCTACACTAACTGGAATAGATATAGTGTCAATATTAGCCCCAATGTAAGTATCATCTTCATCATGACTAGCTTCATTAGCCCAAACGATAGATACTGGAATAGATACCGTTTTAACAGCATCCGTTAACCAAATGTTTCCAGTGTAAGAAACAGGGTCACCAGTAGCAGTATCAAAGTCTACAGTAACAGCAGATTGACCACTACCAATAACTACAGATAATTGAGAATAACCTTGGAAGGTATTAACTAAATCAGCAGTATCAATTGTAATACTATACTCAACATCAACTTGAGTATTTGTAGCATCTAATTGAATCGTAGTGTTACCAGTTACTCCAGGAGCAATATGATCACCTAAAACATTACCTCCAGAGTTATTATTAACCCACGTAAAATCATTAGACGTAAAAGTATGAGTATCAGCAACAGTTGAGTTTCCATTAATAGAAATTCTCCAAGCTGCAACAGTAGCAGATGAATTTCCTTCTGCAATAGTAATATATCTTGAATAAGTAACAGCGACAACTCCTGATGTAACTGCGACTAATAAAAGAATACCTAATAATACGAAATTTTTTCTTTTTTTCACAGTTTCACCTCCTTCAGATAATTTCGAGTTCTTCCTCTTTCTTTTTGTTACCTTTTTTCAATTCATAAATAAATACACCAATAAGAATAATAATTACAAATACTAGTACAGCAACCACTTTACCAGCAGTACTACCTAAGAATACCAGCACAAATCCCAAATGAGCAATACTTGTAACATAAGTACCTTCGATTAAGTCCTCTGTTACTAATTCCGTATCAACACTTTGGTTATTATCCCCTTTTGTTTCAAACAAACGATTTCCATCTCGTTCAACAATAGAAATCACTCGATGAGTAATAATTGCATCATTATTATCTCGAAAAGATAAAATATCATTATTCTTAATATCTTTAACATCTGTATCTCGAATAATGACTAAATCCCCAGTTTGAATGGTATCTTTCATAGAATCCGATAATTCTACCAGAAGCTTATATCCAAATATTCCATGTAATTTATCATCTTTCATTCCAACGATAATCAAATAAACATTTCCTATTACAATAAGCGTTCCAAGTATAATCAGTATATCGGTAATAATAGAACCGAATGTAATTTTTTCTTTCATGTTCATTACCCCTCAACCATATCTTCACCTATTCTATAAAAATTATAACATATTAAGAAGATTTTGCAACGAAAAAAAGAACGTATTTGTAAATTTACAAAAAAAAAGAAGGAAGACCTTCTATTTATTAATATATTGATAAATATAGTCTTCTACTTCTTCTAATTTAATCGTTACTTGTTCCATTGTATCACGATCACGTACAGTAACAGTTCCTTCATTTATGGTATTATCATCTACTGTAATAGCAAGAGGAGTACCAATTGCATCACATCTACGATAACGTTTACCAATAGAACCAGCTTCATCATAGCTTGTCATAAATTTCTTAGATAATTCACGATAAACTTCATCTGCTTTTTCAGAATGATATTTCTTAGTTAATGGTAATACTGCAACTTTATAAGGAGCAAGTTTTGGAGAAATACGTAATACTTCTCTTGTATCTCCACCTTCTAATTCTTCCTCTTCATATGCATCACAAAGTACTGCTAAGAATAAACGATCCACACCAACACTTGGTTCAATAACATATGGAAGATACTTCTCATTCGTTTCTGGATCTAAATATTTCATATCCGTTTTAGAATGTTCTTCATGAACAGATAAATCGTAATTCGTACGATCTGCAATACCCCATAATTCTCCCCATCCCATAGGATAATTATATTCAATATCAGTAGTTGCTTTACTATAGAAAACTAATTCATGAGGTTCATGATCACGATAACGTAAATTTTCTTTTTTTAATCCAAGACTCTCTAAGAATTCTAAACAAGTCTTTTTCCAATAAGCATGCCACTCTAAATCCGTATCTGGTTTACAGAAAAATTCATATTCCATTTGTTCAAATTCTCTCATACGGAAAATAAAGTTACCTGGAGTAATCTCGTTACGGAATGCTTTACCAATTTGACCAATACCAAATGGTACTTTTGCTCTTTGACTTCTTTGTACATTATTAAAGTTTACGAAAATACCTTGAGCAGTTTCACCTCTTAAATATACTTTAGAAGATGAATCTTCTGTAACACCCATATGAGTTTCAAATAATAAGTTAAATTGACGAATGTTTGTAAAATCCGTTTTTCCACAATTTGGACATGGAACTTTATTATCTGAAATAAATGCTTCTAACTTTTCGTTACTCCATCCATCTCCAGTTTCTTCACCCTTTGTAAATTCTTCAATTAGCTTATCAGCACGATGTCTTGTTTTACAAGATTTACAATCGATTAATGGATCTGCAAAACTAGCAACGTGTCCACTTGCTACCCAAACTTCAGGATTCATTAAGATAGCAGCATCTAAACCATAACTACTTTTTTCTTCTTGAATGAATCTCTTCCACCATTGCTTTTTAATATTCTCTTTTAGTTCTTTACCTAATGGACCATAATCCCAAGTATTAGCTAATCCGCCATAGATTTCACTTCCTTGGAATATGTAACCATATTGTTTACAATAATTAACTAATTTTTCCATTGTGACTTTTTCCATTTTATCCCTCCTAATCGAAGAAAGCTCTTAGATAATAAAAAAACTTCTAGAATAATGTAAGGACGAATCATAGATCCGCGGTTCCACCTTACTTATTCTAGAAGAATCAGCTCTTTATTATACTGCTCGAGGCTTTCCACACCTGTCATCACACTTATGCAAATAATATAATCCGAAATAATAATCTTGTCAAGAACTTATTTTTAAAAGTAATATAGACTTCACTTACCATTCCTATATAGCTTTTTCAACTTTTCTACTACGAGTATAAAATAACTTTGGATTAACTCGTATACGATTACATTTTTTAATCTTACCCATTCCTACATACTCTTTAATACCATTGACAGATTCTACTAAAGTTAAAATACCATAAATATCAAATAGTAAAAATAAATCACGTATATCTTGTTCTACAAATAAATAAAAACCGGTAAAAACAACTAAACTAATACAAGATAATACAAACATAATACAATCTAATCGATAGATCTGTCTTTGCTCCTTACGATACGCCATAACTTTTCCCCCTAATTACCTTTGAAACCTTACCCCTTCAAAAGTGTACTAATTATATCATATTTACGAACATTTGTCAAATAAAACAAAGAAAGAAGCCTAAGCTTCCTTCTTTTCATATAGTCGATTAATCTGTTTCATAAAGTCCTTACTCTTTACATAAAGACCAGTATAATGTTCATAATACTCATCAATAAAAGTATTAATCTCATTCTTCACTTCATCCGAAACATCTAATTTTGTAATATTACCAATATCAACATACTGGTACATTCGGATCATTTTAATAACTTCTTCCGATACGATTCTTTGATTCGTAAAACAAGATCCACAGACAAATCCATGATCACTACTAGATAACGATACAATGTTTTTGGTACTACCACACAAACTACATGCATCTAATTCAGGGTGTACTCCTAAATAATCTAATAATTTTAATTCTAAAATATTCGTAATAATAAAAGGATTTAAACCTTCTTCTATTTTTACTAAAGCATTTCGTAATAAATCAAAGATTTCTCCATCATTATTCTGTCTTACAACTTGTAAAACAAGATCTAAAAGAAAAGAAGAATAACTAATCTTTTCCAAATCCATCATCGTCTTAGAAAAAGAGTTTATTAAATCTACAGTTACTAAGGTAGATACCCCTTCTTCTTTATAATAGATATGAAAAGTGCCATGAATTAGTTTACGACTAACACCACGTAATTTACTCTTAATATTACGACATCCTTTAGACATAATACCAATAAGTCCATATTCTTTCGTTAAAACATTTAAAATCTTACTAGATTCACTATAGTTTACTTCACTAAGAACAATACCTTCGACACTTTCTATCTTCATAAATATCTACTTCTTTCTTAACTTTTGTAATAAATTATAGTATTTAATATTTCCTGTTTTTTGAAATAAATCCCATAATACTTTTTCTTGTTTTGTCATGTTAAAATCACCTCTATCTCTATAGTGGTGATTTTATGTTTTTTTATACAAAATTATTCATCTTCGTCTTTTAAACCTAATTCAACGAAGTATTTTTCTTGATCTCTCCAGTTCTTTAAAGTCTTAACAAAAGTCTCTAAATAAACTTTCTTTCCTAAGAATTCTTCCATATCAGCACGAGCTCTAGTACCAATCTCTTTTAACATAGATCCGCCCTTACCAATAATAATCTTTTTGATATTATCTCGATCTACTACAACAAGTACTTGAATATGAACACATTTTTTATTTTCTTCATAGTTCTCTACATAGCAAGTAACAGTATGTGGTATTTCATCATGAGTAAGTTCTAAGATTTTTTCTCTCACGAATTCCGCCATAATGAATCGAGTCGTTACATTCGTAAGTTCATCTTCCGAATAAATACTATCCATCTCATTTAAATGAGACTTAATACATTTTACAAGTTCTCCTAAATTATTCTTACTCTTCGCACTAATCGGAATAATCTCTGCGAAATGATACAAATCTTTTACTTCATTAATTTGTTCTAATAATTTTGATTTATCTTTTACTTGATCAATTTTATTTAATAATAAGAAAATTGGAATATCATGATCTTTAATCTTATCTAAAATAAATTGATCTCCTCTACCGAATCCACTAGCTGCATCTACTAAGAATAGAATTACATCTACTCCTTCTGTATTATTA
>JAFUFG010000216.1 GCA_017470045.1 Bacilli bacterium
GAAGCTCAAGATAGATATACTTATGGTACTATGAAACCTGGATTATTTGATAATTCTACTACAGATCTTTCTAATTCTGATGGATATATTAGAATTGGTATTGGTACTGAAGTATCTAAACAAGTTCAGTTAATATTATTATACAACCAAAATAAAATTCAAGGTGAAAGTGTTCAGTTAGGCACTACTAAAAACAAATTACTTTATGCCCCATTAGGATCTAAATCTGATGATAAAGCTACCAGAATGATATATAAGACCAATACTCAGCATAAGTATGTACTTAGAGCTGTTCCTGGGTATTATGGATATGATTATATTATTGGGTACCTTCCTGCTATCAGCGGATCTACAATGAATCCATTAATGTTTACTTCTAAATATACAGGTATCACTGTTAGAGGATTTGGTTTTGCTGCAGATAAGGCCCCAGTTAATGATTCTAGTACCTGTCATTATTTTGTAGTAATAGATCCTCCTCCTAATGATAATTGGTCTTATTTCAAATTAATGATATTTGATAATACTAAACGTGTATTTAGTATGATAGCTCCAAAAAGAGATTTTAAAGAGATCACTAGTGGACAGTTTATTGGACAATATATATTCTCTCATGATTCTAAATATGGAGTTAGTGATGAAGCTGCATTATACTTAAAGAATAATATTGGTAAAAGTATTACAATAGCAGGATTCGTTCTGTAGAAAGGAGGGAGATTTTTATATGGCTTCAATTATGTTTTTAGATTTAGACGATAGTACTGTAGTAAGTGTAGCTAATCTTGATTCTCCCTCTATTACAGGGAAGCCTACTACACCTAATCCTAATGAGAGTAATAATAAACAGTTAGTAAATTATAGGTATTTAAGAAATAGAGTGCAACAAGCAATAAATAATATCGAATCTGATTATATAGAAAGTACTGGTAATAAATTAGTAGGACTTGTTCCTGGAGCTGACTATATAGTTAACTTATATGGTATTAATACTATAAACTATGACCCAGATTTTCCTTATGAAAATATGTGGGCTAAGAAGTATCCTAATGACTATATCTTTGTGGCTATATCTAATAAAGAAAAGAAAGTATTCTTAGAAGAACCAGATAATCCTATTCCTAAAGGATATGTAAAGATAGGATATTTGGTTGTAAGAAATAAAGCTGGTAATGTATTAGGCCAAGCTTCTGTAGTAGATCTTATTGATTGGCCTAATTACGATAGTAGTTTCCCGAACTCTGCTACTATTCGTATAACAGCTCCTGTAGATGGATGTATATATGGATATCTGAATTATGGTATTAGATTTGGATTCCCTATTCCTGTAAGATACATGAATGCTATTAGAGTAAATGATACTCAAATTGTAACTTATAAAGTTAGTATGGTTCAACAAACTAATCAGACCATACTGGTTAAAGTAAATGGTGTGGAATATAGTGAACCTTTTACAGCTGTACCTGGAACAAGATTTACAGCAAGATCTGTAGGTTCTCCTGGGTATAAAGGCGGAACAGTTACCCCTGCTAGTGGTACTATTAATAGTAATACTATTATTACAGTAACTGCTGCTACCATAACTACATATACTATATCCGTAGAACAAACAGCTCATCAAACTATTACTCTTAACTACAATGGTATAGATTATACTACTAATATAACCAATGTACCTTTAAATGCTGTTATTACAGCACGTATTTCTAATGTGGAATATGGTTATAGTGCAGGCACTCTAAATTATACAAATTATATAGTAAAAGAAGATAAAACGATTACAGCTTCTCCTGCTAATCCTAATCCTTATACTGTAAGAATTATACAGTTAGAGAATCAGACTATTACTGTTAAATACGATAATTACTACTACAATACTTCTACAAGCTTTACAGCATACTTTGATACTGAAATGGAAATTACTATTAAAGCTAAATCTGGATATAATCCTGGTGTACTCCAACTCTCTGGTAGCTACATTATAGATCCAGATAAAGCTAATACTTATAAAGTAGCTGGGGATATTCAGGTAACTGCTTCTCCTGCTACAGAAGAGATTGGAGGTTGATAGGTAATGTCTAGTTTATTTTATATGGATAGCGAATCTAATTCTATTAAAGAATTAGCAAACACCGATTCTCCTCCATTTATAAATCAACCATTAGTAGCAAAAAAGAATACACTTGTAAATAAGAGTGTTCTTAATGTAAGAGAAGTAGTAGAGTATGTAGATAGTATAGTAGCAGAATATGATGCAACAAGATTCTTTTCTTCAAATAATAACACCCTACAAGGTCTTACTGTTGGTGCCACTTATATGATATCAGTATACGGTACTTTTAATAGTGGTACTTCTAATACATATAATATTGGTACTATTGCTCTTAAAGATAGCAGTGGAAATGTACTTAAGACTAGCGGTAATCTAGTTAAGAATCAAAAGAATCCAAAGATGATAGTACCTCAGTCTGCTGTACTAATAGTAAGCAATGTTCCAGAAGATGGTAAAATACTGGGATATGTAAATTATAATAGTGAAACCAATACATCTACAAATGCCAGCTACATGCTGGCAGTAAGACTATCATAAGGGGGTGATGGTGTGAGTAATAATTCATTATATTTTGATCCTGGTAATGGAGAGTTTACTAAACTAGCAAATGTAGATTCACCAGAATTTACTGGTACACCAACAGCCCCAACTCCAAGCTTGGCTGAATTTAATAGAATGGCTACAGTAGAATTTGTTAATAAATATATAGATGATAGATTAAAAAGATTTGGGTTTAAAACTTTTTCTACTAATGGATATGAAATAGAAGTGAATCCAAATAAAGAATATTATGTCAATATATATGGAATAGCAAATATTAATGGTGTGGATGTAGTTGGTACTGCTAAACTGGGGAGAGTAGTAATATTAAATACTAGTGGAAGCGTAATAGCATCTAGTGGCGGAAATACTAGCACAACATTTACTAATGTTGGAGGTATTGCTCAGTCTGCTACATTATACTTGAGGTCTCCTATGAATGGTATATTGAGATGCTACGTTAATTATGGTGGAACTAATGGTAGTAATGAAGCTAGTTATGTATTTGCTGTTGAAATAGATAGAGACGAATATAAAGCTATCACTATTAATCAAGTTCCATATCAGACTATTAATGTTATTGCTAATGGAGATACGTTTACAGAGAATTGTATGATTACAAAGAATTCTGTGTATAAAGTTGAAGTTATACCAGATATCGGATATCTTCCTGGAACCATTACTCCTAATAAGAGTGGTGTTATTCAGAATGATATGACATTTAATAGTACTATACCAGTATATTCTCCATGTGTAATAAATATAACTCAGACACCTAATCAGACTATTCAAGTTGAAAATGAAGGTGTAGTTCATACTGCTACATTTGTTGCTAGATATGGTTCAACTTGGACTGCTACTATAACATCAAATGATCATTATGTTGCTGGTATGTTGAGTGGTACTAGTGGCACAGTTAGTAAGACTATTACAGTTAAAGCTAGTGCTGCTAAACCAATAAACAGAACAGTTAGAGTAGTGCAGAGTGCTAGACAGACCATAACTCTTACTAGAATGGATACTGGTGCTAAGACTACTAAATCTTTCAGTGTATTAGAAGGTACTAGAATACTGGCAGAAATAAAAGCAGATAATGGTTATATTCCTGGAACTTTAAATGTAGATAAATACTTTAATGCTAATACAGACACAGTTGTAAGTGCAACAAGTGCTACTCCTAGATAAAGAATGAGAGTACTCCATATGGAGTACTCTCTATTTATCTGAATCATAATGCTACGGGTATAAGAAATTATATATATTATGGTGAATTTGATCATACAATTATTGGTGGGTTACATACATTAGGTATAGGAGGTATTACTACTAAAGCTTTTGTATATGCCACCAAAATGCTATTGATATGTGGACTGATATGGTAGCACTATATTATTGTTATGCATATGGTAATCTGAGATATGGCGATAGTTGGTGTGGAATAAATGCATTAAATACTAGATTGGCATATTTAGAATATGATCGTGCCACCTTATGCTATTTATATGAATAGTAATCAAACTTCTACTAGAGTATGGCTTCATTATGGTTACCTGAGGACTGACATTTATCATGGTGGTTTGTCTGGTTTGAACGGCAGCCGTGGGTTGAGTACTATAGATTATGAATTTGCCACCGGTGGCAATAGAATCATTTGATCTGAATAATCCTATATGGGCTCCAATAATACTTATCCCTCCAGTACTATTTGAAAAGTAAACTCCTATTAACGCAGCATTTATATCTATAGTATTATTCATCAGATAAATATATGCTATTGATATGAAAAATGATCAAGTATTGAGATCATATGGTAGATATGGAAGGCTTAGTTGGTATATTGGAGTTTGTGGTATAAATACTATAGATATTCCTATATTAACTAGTATGAATTGGGATATTGCCACCACTGCTATTTATATGTATAGTAAAACAGTTACAAATAGAGCTATATGGAAATATGGGGTTTTATGGCATTCAGCAATATCTGGAATAAATACACAGGGCGATGTAAATCTAAATAATATTATTGAATCTCATGCCACCAATGCTATTTATATGCAAAGCCAAACTACTGCTATTAGGCAGGTACAATGATATTATCAAATAGGTACTACTAGCAATGAAGGTCTATATCACATATATAGTGGTCATAATGTTGGAGCTAAAGGATGGAATATTGCCACCACTATTTATATGGAACCAACTAATACAACTTATATTCATGAATATACGATATATGGTGCATTTTCTATCCCAAGTACAACTGGAATGTATTGCATATGGACAACATATCCAATTAATGAATCTACTCGTTCTAGAATAATTGCCACCAAATTTAGAAGGGAACCATATGGTTCCCTTCTAATTATTCTTCATGATAGTCTTCCATTGTAACTGTACTGTTGTTAATATTATATCCCCATTCAAATTTTAAAGTGCCATGTTCGGCATCAATTAATGTCATATCGTCAACTTTTAATCTATAAAGCGAATTTTGAGTAACAGCAATATAGGGATAGACCGGTGGTTGATTTAAATCGTTTTCGAGCAAAACCCTATTCGTATCTATATCCATTATGGTGCATTTAGACACCTGCACTCCTCGATACGTACCAAGGGTTATCTTTATAACACTAACTCCTTTAGGAACTTGTAGCTCAAAGTATTCTTGTAGATAATGGTTTCCTTCATATTCATATGTAGGCCACTGAATCCACCCATCTTCTAATACTTTACTGGTAACAGTTAACGTCATACTATCTTTTTCCATAGTAAATGTATAAGGCGATCTTGCTATCTCCATATTAATTCACCTCCTACACACTATGACCAATTAAAATACCAGCAGCAATTCCACCAAGAGTCCACCAGATCTTTTGAGTTTTATGTTTCTTAATCTGTTTTGCAACTTCTTGTTTATAAGAATCAAATTCATATTGAATTCTATCTACACTTAGCTCCAGATTCTTTACTCTTAACTCAGCAATTTCTAATTGAGTCTTCAAATCTTTTATATGTTGTTCTTGTTCTTTAATCAATTCACTTTGTTTCACTGATAATTCTATCGAGTTCTGATTGCTGCTTTTTGAGTTCTCCAAGTAAAGTTTGCATCTCTCTAACTCTTTGTTCAGACTGTTTATTTCTTGTGTTAATAGACTCTGCTCTTGTACTTGCTGATTGCAGAGCTTCTCCAGCTCTAACAAGGTTTTCTTCTGTTTGTCGTTGACTTTGTTGTATTGATTGATTGTATCCTTGTACTGCTGTATTTGTTTCTGAGATTCTATCAGCTGTAACTGTGATTGTTCGTAATTCTTGCTTAACGTCAGATATCTGTTGTTTAGTGTCTCGTATTGCGTCAGAGACTCCGTCTGAATTTGGTTTGTTTCCTGTGTTAACTGTATATATGAGCCAGCATAAACACAAGAAGACAATGATAGTACCAATAGCAATAGAATGGTCGTACACAAAGTTCTGAAATCCACTAATTTTGGTGTCAACTTCATTTTTAATCACATCTTTCTTTTCATTATATTTATCTTTTAGATTGTTCAGTTTTTCATTCATGTAAATCACAACCCTTTATTTAAATGGCCATAAGAAAAATGCTAACATACACTTTCTATTCTCATTAAGTTTAATATCTTGAAACTTCCATCCAAAAAATATCTTACAAGTAAATGGTATATTTACATTAGTCCACTTTAACCAACTAATATCTTTAGGATTCCATCTTATCATAGCATAATAACAAAATGGCTCTGTAGTTAACCATTTATCATAATGACCCCAGTATACACGATGACCCTTAGTATGATCATTTACTTCTTCTATTACTTTAGATCCGTCTATATCTTTACCAGTAATTTCATAAGAGAACCCATATCCACAGTTTCTGTACATCCAACACAGTCTGCATACATATCTCTGAAATTTCTCTTTTAAGGTAAAATTAGGATCAAGTAATTCTACATAGCCTTTATGTTTACCAGTAATCTCTTCAGCTTTCCACTCATCTATATAATGATAATGTTTATTGAAGTCATACTCAGCAAACTTAGGAACATGATATTCACTAATCATCCATTCTATATCTAAAGTATTATCATAAGTTTGCCAATATCTAAGACACTTTGGAAGTTCACCATATTCATCAGCAAACAAACATACAATTGGATTAGTAACCCAACAAATAATATTAAATAGTATATCTAAAACTAAATTTAAAGCCCAAATAATCATGGTAATCAATTTTCCTTATTTTCAAAGTTTCTTTTTCGTTTTATTATAGGATTACCATTCTTAAATTCTACTTTATCTCCACTCCCAGGTTTAGGTATATCTTTATCATTAATCAATTTAATTTCTTTATTACTAGAAGACTTGTATCGTCTATGTTTATTATTTCTATTCTTCTTAGGTTTATTAGATCTAATAGGCTCCTGTTTAGGTAAATCATAAGTTGTAATAGTAGTAAATATACCACCACTAGTTTCCATTTGATCTAGCTTCTTATTTAGATCGTCAATCTTATTCTGCAATTCGGCAATAGTTTCTTTCAACTTTTTATTTTCATCATTTAGAATTTTATTACATTCATTCAATCTATTAAATCTCTGATATCGTTCAGTAATCTCTTTCTTATGTACTAGAGTATAATCATCCATGTTATTATTGGTAGTGCAAGCTTTCTTAATATCATCAATAAATGATTTAAACTTTTCAATTAGCCCCATCTCATATTATCTCCTTTTATAATTTAGATAATAATATAGCAATTCCATATCCAATAGCAGAACCAAACCATGTAGTCAGCATATCGAATATATCAAATTTCCCATAGTCTATCCAATCATATATTTCTTTACATATACCAGCCAGTATTCCGGCAGCAAAACCGTATAATGGATTTAAAAATATTAACGCACAAATAATAGTAATTACAAATCCAGCAATAAAGTGTAACTTCTTATCATACGGTATCTTTTGTAACATTCTTTACTCACCACCTTTATTCTATAAATAACCCAGATACCATCACGGTATCTGGGTTATTTATTATTATATAGCAACAATCTTTGAAGCATAAGTGCTCCAACCACTAGCATTCTTATAAGAGTTAACCAGATTAGAAGGAACTTTAATTTTACCATTACCTTCAGCAATCAATGTACCAACCAATGCATCAGCATTAGTTAACGTACACACTGTAGTATTAGATAACACCAATTCTTCTAATCTAACACAGTTATTCATAGCATAATGCCCAATACTAGTAACTTTTGGTAGTGTTAAAGTAACAATACGTTCACACCCAGACAACGCTGATTCCCCAATAGTAACAACTTTAGGTAAAGAAATTGTTTTAATGTTTCTGCATCCATAGAATGCATGATCTTCTAGCGTAGTACACGATCCTAAAGATACAGTATGAATCATTAAACAATATGCAAATCCATATGTCTTTACTTTAGTAATTTTAGAATCTTCTATAAATGAAGTAAGCGATCTATTTAATAATGAAGGTAGATCGTTCTTAATTACATCTAAAGATTGGAGAACAACAGCCATCTGACTAGGTTTAAACAATTCATCAGTTTTAAGTTTAGTTCTCAATGCAACGGCGATGTTCGTCATATCATCGTCATTAACGTATACCATACCCATAATTACATACCTCCTTCCGGATCATCAGGAACTTCAGGAGGTGGAATTACAGCTAATCTTGATGCTACATCAGACCAACCAAGTGCCACTCTATACTGACCGATCAGTTCTTCCGGAACATAAATATGCCCAGTTGTAAGTATCTTTGTATCAGCTAACTGAGTAAGTATACTAGAGTAATTATACCATTGACAAGTATAGTTCTGGAATCTTAAAGTAATACTTTCAAGATTAGTACAACCTCTAAAACAATCATAGAAGTTACAATACCCACCAAAATCTACAGATGTAAGAGCAGTACAATTTGTAAATGCCCCTTGATAAATAGTACCTCCGCCAGTAGTCTTAAACTCAGCTAGTCTAGAACAACCTCTAAATCCATAACTATTAATAGAGTTAATTCTAACGCCATCACCAAGACTTACAATCTTATTACATCCATCAAACCCATAATCTGAAACAGATGTAACTCGAGGGATATTGATAGTTGTTAAATTAGTGCATTCTGCTAAAGCATACGCACCTATACTAGTACATACTGGAAGATCAATTTTTGTTAATCTAGTACATTTGTACAAAGCATAACTCCCCAGAGTTTTAATTGCTTGATTTTCACTATCATCAAGAGTGGTAATGGTATTATTCATTATCTGAATGGCAACAGGATCTATCTCCACATCACCATCAGTATTCAAGTCTAGTATTGCTTGTGGCATATCTTGAGGTCTGTAAGTAGTTCTTAAACCATTCTTTCCTCTGATAGCGCCAGCAAGCTTTACTATACTATCTTCATTGATTAATGACCCGCTCATCTTGAGTAGCTCACCTCACAATCATTAACCATTTTCTTCGAGATATTTAATAACGTCTGCTCTGTATTCTTCAGGGACGTCCTCAATCCTCATCTTACCCATGCGTACTTGCATAGCGTAATATTTTACTTTATAAGAAGCCATTTATTACCCCTCCATCATTTCTCCAATAACACCTTCCAGCACATCCAGTCGTTCTTCAACTGTAGGCTGAGGGCCAGATTCATAATAGATATTATCAAAATCAGCTTCAATTTCCTGTTCAGTTTTATCAGTCAACAGATAAACTTCATCTGCTTCCCAATATTTTTTCTTTACAATAATAGTCTCACCTTTATCATCGGTATCTTCTTCTTCTACTTCAACTTCTTCAATATTCTTTCTCAACCATACATCATGAAGTAAGCTGTCCGGACGAGTCATAAATTTAATCGGATCCGGTTTAGTTGTTCCGAAAGAAACTCTCATATCGATCTTTCTCCTTTGCTTCTATACTCATAGCTGTAGCAGCTATTCTGAAACCTTTAAAAAATTCTCCAATATTTTTAATCTTATAGCAATTACTATGATCAAAATATCCTTTGTAAGAAATCAATCGTTTGTATTGTTTAAATGTACCACCATTTTTAGTACGTAGAACCATTCTTCTTGCTCTAAGAAATATCTTAGATCTAATACTAATCTTGCCACTTCTATGTACAACATAACCCATCATATCTATAGAAGAGTTACCTTCACCAAGTTTCATAATATGCCAATCAGACTTAACGTCTAAATGTAGCACATTTTTTGCATAATCGATAATCATCTTCACTGCAGTATACAAATAATTTCTATCTGATCCTACTAATAAGATATCATCCATAAAGAATACCATATGTTCTACCAACTTCTCTCCTGATACTGTATGTAGATTTTTAGCATATCTATAGATATAAGATAACACTAATTGCATTAACCATTGAGCAGGTAATCCACCTATCAATAGTCCTGTATACTTCTCATTATGTCTTCCAGCAATTATAGCATCTCCATAAGATTGCAGTATAACACTCCATACATACAGAAGGTCGTCATTACAGATATTATCATTCAGTATTTTCCACACAATATTCTTATCAGTAGAAGGATAACATTTTCTGATATCAATCTTTACAAAATACAAAGTTTTCCTTTTATATGGAATATGATGATACTTACAATACCAAGCATTTTTGTTGTCTTGTATTATATACTTCTGTATCATCTTTACTCCAAATATAGGACCTCTTCCTTTAATACTTGAAACTTGCTGTAATAGTATTCTCTTTTTCCAAAGTTCTTTACTAACTTCTACAGCTATATAGTCTATACACTCTTGAACAGCTGTTTCATCTCCTATATAACGTATCTTATTTGTACTAGTATCCAATTTAATCCTAATTACAGGAGGAATAAAGCTTAACTTACGTTGACGAATGGTGTTGGCTATATCAATAACAAAGTTATGTATAAATTGATCCAAGAAGAATCCTGGTACTTTAGAATTGACTGCTACATCATATATCAACTCACTAACTCCAAGAACTTTAACTAATAGAAATTTAAACTTTGGCTCTTTACAATGTTTATATATACATTTAGCAACAAATGGTTTTATTACATCAATATCACAAATATCAATGTTCTTACAAACTTTTTTCATAGAATAAGGGGTTCTTTCTGATCTACGCACACTGTTCATTCTCATTACTAAGTGTGGAGGATATATTTGATTTCGCCCGCAGGCCAGGCTTGCATAACGTGAGGTTATTCAACGGTTATAACCACTTTAATCTCCAGGGGTACCGGAGGGATCAGATTGACGGGTGGCAATGTTCCAGTTCAGATTACCCAACCTGTTGTTGCCGTTCAAATTAGACAAACCACCATTAGCAACGCCATTCCTCAAGTTACCATAAGAGAGCCATGCTAACGGAGAGAACACAATAACACCACCATCGTTATACAACCCTGGGCTAAGATCTACATGTTAGTCTCAGCTCTTTTTATAACTTAGTAATCAAAATTACTTACTATAACTATGAGTAATCACAATTTAATATCCGTTGAAATCGAAGGTTATATCGGGTAAAATAAAGTTATCGAGTTATTAAATTGCTAAAAAGATAATTTTTTAAAAACTTAATACTAGGGGGTGTAACCCCCTCATACAAGTGCATCTTACGATGCACTGTATACACCCCTGTTGCCATTGCAGGAAAGACGGGTGGCAATGCGCCAGTACAGATAACCCAACCAGTCGCCGCCGGTCAAAGCAGACAAACCACCATAAGCAACGCCATACCCCAAGCGACCATAAGAGAGCCATTCTCTAGTAGCAGTAGTTTCAGTATCCATATAAATAGCATCACGGGTGTAAGTCGTAGAGGAGCCTCCTACTCGGGTGGCGAAATACAAGCCATTCTTGTAACCCATGTACACTATATAGTACCAGGCTGCTGATGCTCCCTGAGCAATACGTAAACCAGAGGCTACATACTTAGCGGTTATTGAAGTTGCCTGATTAGCAACAGAACGTACAATATAGGGTTGATAATAGTATGTATCGCGCTCTTTATAGAGGTTGAGAATAACATCCGCGAAAACTTCGTATGCACCCATCATGTATTCAATACCCTGTAATTTAGCAGGTTCTTTACCGGATTTAGGATCGGTGGGAGAACCATCATTACCAAGGATATTATCGCAAGAACCAGTCCTCCAAATAAAGGAGCTAATGTATGTAGTACCATTAGTAGTTGCACCATTAGCTACTGTATTAAAGGAAGAAGTTGCATCATCAAAGTAAATAACGCCATATGTAGTACCATCAATAACTTCTGTAGTCTTGGAGGTTACTACATAACCTCCCTGCCCACTAATTGCATAAGCATTTTCATTAGCACGGTCAATAGCAGTAGTATATGTACCAATTAACAAGTTAGAACCAACAAGAATATTGTTTGCCTGTGCAGTTGTTACTAATACGCGTTTAACACCATTTTCACCTTTAGCTACAGGATACTGGAAAGAATAGTTTACACAACCCTGAATAATACCATCCATAGTCAGAGAAGCATATTTGATACGAGCCATCAGAATAAGGAAAGCATTATCAGTAATAGTAGCACCAGAGAAAGTCTTAGTCTGACCATTCTTTACAGAAGTATTTTCTGCATAGGTGTGAGAAGTGTTGTGGGAGAATACATAGGTTCTAGTAGGACCACCAGAATAAGAGGTCATACAATTATCAGCAGTTAAGTCAGACATGTATTTAGAATGCAGTACCCATTCTCTAATAGTACCATTAGGAAGAACAGCTTCAGGTAAAGGTTCGATATGAGCGTAGCTGGTTTTCAGTTTAGAACAATATCCTTCATAATAATAATCACTATCATCGGAGAGTTCTGTCCACCAGTGATAACCAGTCTGCTGCAGTACACCTACATATTTAGTCGGATCAGTACGAGTAAAAGCAGTTCTACAAGTAATACCTTCAATAGCGGTGATTAAAGGTTGACCTGTACTAGACATAGTCCAGTTACAATCAGTAGGAGTAAATAAAGGGTTACCTGCGTAGTCATCCTGACCAGCATCTGTATTGGTGGAAGGAATACAAGCCATACCTACATTGTCACCACCTCTAGTACCTTCAGAGATACCAGAAGCATCAGGATGATAGAATCGTACATAGCCATCCCAATCTCCACGAGTAGCAGCATACCATTCATCACATAATGCTGTAAGCTGTGCAGGTGTAGCAGTAGCAGAACCATTCTGTTCAAAGAACTCACGCATTGTGTCTCTATAACGCTGTTCAGCGGTCATATCAGCTCTATTATCCACGTATGATTTAATAGCTGTGACCAGAACTCTTAATCCATCATAGTCTAATTTTTTCTTACTCATAATAGATTATCTCACTCCTTAAAAATTAATAATATTTTTCACTGGAATCAGTGATATCCCACAAGGTAAGAATTTCTTCTTCGGTGATAGTGTCATTATTAACTTCGACTTCATAAGTACTACCATCACCCTTAGTACAAGTAATGGTATGGTCATCACAAGAAATAGATTTTACATATTTATCAAGACCAGCTACTTGATCGTCTGAAGTCTTAGGATATACAATAATGACATTACCCTCTGTATCATGTGTACGTAATTCGTCTTTTACAATAGGAGTAGCCATAATATATAAATCTCACCTCCATAAGTTACTGAGTTCTAAACAATGCCAGAATTTCTTCGCTAGTGATATTATTAGTATCATCGTAGTCGTTTAAGAAAGCAGTTGTTACAATCTTAGTACTATTATCAGTCAGACTAGCAGGAGTAGGGGCTACAGCATAAGAAGTTCCATCAGGAGTAATATATACAGCTAAAGAAGCAGCAGAAGTAGAATCGGCTTCATCTTTATACGCTTTAATTTCAGTATGAACTACACCAGCAGTAGTAATAGCCGTTTCTACTTGTCCATACTTATGTAAATTATTAGTAGAACCGGTATTATCTACTGCCATAACTAAAGCATGCCACTCAGCTTCTGTTTCAGGATGAGTGCCTTTTGCATTCTGACCTTTGCATACAATAAGAACTCGCCCACCTTCAGGATTAGTGATAGTAGAGTCATAGTAAGGAGAAGTATATACATCTCCTTCAAGAGTACCCCCAGCAATAGGAAGTTTAGAATATAATGCATCAGTAACTACTTTCTGATTAACAGCACCATCAGTATTCTGACCAGTATAATTGTATAACTTCGTAACACCTGTAGTTGTATTAGATGCTACGTCAGTTTTTTGCACAAATATAGTTTTCAGTTTTTCCAAGAATCTAGCTAAGGCTGATAAGCCAGCAAATCCTTTATTTGGAACAGTCATTGACGTTTTCACCTACCTTTATAAAAACTAATATTTAGGATTCTCCAGATTAATCTGGAGAATCCATTAATTTGTTTTATAAATATGTGATATTCAGTATAAAATTATATTTTACCAATTAATCAATATTCATTATGCAAACAGGGTATCGATATCAGAATTGGTCAGTTCAGTCATGCTGTAACCCAGAGCATTTTCTACGTTAGTAGAAGTGATGGAAATAGTACCAGCAGCATCACCAGTGCCAACAGTAATGTTGTCACCAACTTTTACTACACCCTTATCAGTAGCAGAACCGGTCTTAACGGAGAATACGCCTGCTGCAACGTCAATGTTAGTGCCTGCCTGTGCAACACCAAGAGCTGCGTTGGTAGCAGTAGCAACGCTTACTACACCGTTAGCAACTGCCAGGTTCGTACCAACCTGCAGCACACCCTTCTGAGCATCAGTACCAGTATTAACACTAATTACGCCAGAGGCTACATTAATGTTTTCACCTACCTGTACAACACCCTTAGTGGTGGTATCAGCAGTAGCAACGGAGATAGTACCAGCAGCATCACCAGTACCTACAGTGATGTTTTCGCCAACTTTAACAACACCCTTAGTGGATGCAGAAGCTTCAGGAACACTAATTACACCAGCATTGCCTTCAGTACCAACAACGATGTTAGAACCAACTTTTACTACACCGAATACGGCATCAGAAGCTTTAGCTAAAGAGATAACGCTATCGGTAACAGTAATGTTATCGCCAACTTTTAACAGACCAAAGTCAGTGGTAGAACCTTTCTTAACAGATACTACACCGTCAGCAACGTCCAGATTAGCACCAACCTGAAGAACACCCTTATCGGATGCAGAACCGGTCTTTACAGAGAATACACCAGCAGCTACATCGATATTAGTACCAGCCTGAGCTACACCCAGAGCTGCATTGGTAGCAGTTGCTACAGAAATAGTACCAGAAGTTACGTCAATGTTAGTACCAACAACTACAGCACCAGCAGTAGAAGCAGTAGCCAGAGGCAGCTGAGCTACAGGTACCAAAGTGTTAACATCCAGAGTAGCTACGCCATTAGCAGCAGCCTTTTCAGCTACAGCAATACGAGGAGTAGCATCTTCTGCATTAATGGTGATATCAGCAGTACCGTCAAAGTCAACACCATTAATCTTGCGAGCAGTCTGCAGTTTAATAGCTTCATCAGCAACAGATACAGAACCGGATACGTTTACATATTCGCCCTTGTGTTCAGGAGTAGGTTCAGAAGCCGGAACCCAACGATACAGTTTTTCAGTGGATTCATCCAGATACAGTTTACCAGTTTCACCTTCAGCAGGGAACTGAGCAAGAGTAGGATAGCTTTCAACGTCATCTACATAAGAAGGCAGATAAGTGGAAGCAACTTTGGCGCTAGCATCCAACGGAGCAACACCGTTAGCCTGACCCTTAGAAGCCAGAGGAACGTACAGAGTAGCATTGTAAGCGTCCTGTTTAGTTTTGAAATAAGACAGACCAGTTAAATCAAGAAATTTTTTAGCAGTAGCCATTATTAAGTCTCTCCTTTATAATAATATTTTTTTGATGAAATAATGTGGAAGGTTATCCTTCTACATTCTCTTCATCACTCGACTCTACAAATAAGCTATCAATATCAGTTTCATCTAGTGCTTCATCAAGATCTGCAATGTCTTCATTGCCATCTCCTTTAGCGCCAACTATGCTTTGATCTCGACGACTTATTGTTTTTACGTAACTAGTATCTGCAAGAGGTAAAGTTACGTAAACTTTATTAATATCGTCCCACACTTTAATAGAGAAAAGTCCATTACTTTTATCAATGTACAAATAACCTTCTCTACCGACGACGGGAAGAGGATGCGTATCATCCACCATAATAGTAGCAGAACCATACTTAACCTCACCCACAAATAGCTCTTTAGTATCGGTGGTGAAGTATATGTTGTTAGCGCTATGTGTGGGAGCTTTATAGTAGTTTTCAATAGTAGTCTTTACAAAATTGACTTCTTCTTGCATTATGTCACCACCTCGTTAAACAAATTAGCTTAATAGTTTTTCTAATTCTTCAATTCTAGATTCTAATGAAGATATCTTATCATTAAGAGTAGAAATGGTATCTTGAGATATAATAGGAATCTCCTGAATGATACCATCAGGACAGGTAATGGTGAGAATTTCATTAATCAGATTAAAAGAATAAGAACTATTTTCTTTACTAGTAGAATCTACTATTGCATTGTTATTGGTGGTAACCTCAGTATGTTCGAATTTCCCTTTCCCTCCAAATACTACATAAGTCTTATAAGCATTAGACCAAATAGATAATGTATTTCGTTCTTTATCTACATAAAGAACACCTTCAATACCAATAGATGGTCTAGGAGAACTAATAGAACACCACTTAATAAAACTAAATGTAGGCTCAGCAGGTAGTTTAGGAGACCCTAATACTCTTGGTTTATTAATCATTTAATGACCTCCAATAATACATAGTAAACTATAAATAGTCATTATAAAATTGTTAATTAGTAAGAAATATACTTTGAAAGTGATTTGATGAAATATATTTATATGAATACTGAAACTATTTCTATTAGAGTATGGCTCTATTATGGTAGCTTGGGGCGTGGAGTTACTCGTGGCGGTTTATATACTTTGGACGACTACGGATTGGGTAATATGCACTGGCACATTGCCACCGGTGGCATGAGCATAATTTACATTACCAACTCCTGCATCAGATCCTGAGCATAAATTTATTCCAGCATAAGTATTATATGTAAGTCTACCATAAGCTTCTAATTTAATATTACTAATATATTCACTATACATAAAAATAGCTGGTGGCAGTATACCAGTGCACAGCAGTATTACTTCCAGCTCCATGTAAACAATTTATTCCACTAGTAATAGGATATGCTAAATATCCTCGTGATAATAATATTATAATTCCAATAAAATTACTTACCATATAAATAGCGTCTATTTATATGAGTTATCATAATATTATATCTATGCATGGTTCTATTATATCATACGGAGATTTAAGAAGTAATACTCCAGAAGGAATAAATTGTGTGCATGATAATGATAATGATAGCTATCATTGGATACGTGCCACCAGATATTTATATGACTAATATTATTGGGTATAAAGCATGGTTCTCTTACCCTCATTTAAATTATAATGTAAGATCTGGAATAAATGCTAGTTGCCCTGGATATTCATTATCAAATGATACTATACATGAATATATTGCCACCAATATGTATTTATATGGGACATAATATTATTAGTACTGCATCTAATCAAACGTATGGAGTAGCATGGACTGGTAAATCCTCTGGTGGTTTAAATCTTATTACAAGCGGAAATTCACTATTTGGTACAGCAGGATGGATTGCCACCGGTGGCAATGCTCCACTCTTTAGCTCCAACATTATGCCCTCCATATATATGATATAACCCTTCTTTACTAGTAGTACCAGTATTATAATACCATTGTAATTGTCTTATACTAGTAGTTTGACTTTGCATATAAATAGGTGGCAATGGTCCAGTCCAGATAACCCAACCAGGCGTGGCCGTGCAAAGAAGGCAAACCACCAACAGCAACGCCATGCCCCAAGGTACCATAAGATAACCATTCTCTAGTAGAAATGGTTTCATTATCCATATAAATAGAGAGTACTCCGTATGGAGTACTCTCTTATGTTATTTTAAATTAAAACTATCTGCAAATGTAGCCATTTCTCCTCTATAATTCTTCTTCAATTCACATCTCTTAGCCCAATTCTTTTGAGACATGTATTCTATATATTTATCAAAATGATTACTATTTTTCATATTATCACACTGCAAACAATGACCTATTAACATGGCTTTACAATCATCATGAAGTCTAGTAAGTATCAATTTTATAGTATCAGCATCCATATTCTGAGCTTCATCTATTATAACAGCAGATTTTTTTATATTGGTTCCTCTAAGACAGATATCTGTAGTAAGTACTACAGTATCATTTTCTCTTGCTATATCTATTTCTTCTGGTCTAATACCAAGATCTATAGCAATATCATAAAATGGTTTAAAGTATATCTCACTTTTCTCCATCTCAGTTCCAGGTAAGAATCCGAGATGCAAAGATCTTTCATCTGGTACTCTTATATAATATATATGGTTTACTTTCCCTTCTCTAAGCAATTCAAGAGAACCCATAATGCCAATAAATGTCTTACCTGTGCCAGCAGGAGAATTTAGACCAATAAATCTAATAGAGTCGTCTAATATAGATTCATAATATTCTTTCTGATATTCATCTAACTTATAATAGAATTTGTTCAGAATCTTATCATTAATAACAAAAGAGTCTGCTACATTGAAATCTTTAGAGCAAGATTTACGCATTACTTATCACTCTTTCTATAATTTATTAAGAAGTAAGATATCTTCTTATATGAATGTTAGAGATGGTGATAAAGATGCTATTTATATAGCAAACGAAACTATTTCTATTCGAGAATGGCTCCCTTATGGTGGCATGGAGTATGGTGTTGCTCGTGGAGGGTTATCTCATTTGCGCGACTACACAGGGTTGTCTGGTATAGGCTGGCGTACTGCCACCTATTGATATGAATAGTAATACTATTGCTACTAGAGAATGTCTCTATTATGGTTACCTGTGGGCTGGCGTTGCTAATGGCGGTTTGTCTGGTTTGTACGTCCACTATGTGAGTCATAATAGCTATCGTATTGCCACCTATTTATATAGATATTAATATATGGGTGCTATATTCATTTATAAATGGTGGAGTTGGAGCTGCATTTGGCGATACTACTAATGGTATAAATAGTATCAGAATTCATGGTGATTTAACTGATCATTATTGGGTTATTGCCACCACTAACTACTCTATTTATTTGACAGTTAACGGAACTACTGGATTAATGATAGTATCATTATATGGAGCATATTGGCATAATAACAATCGGGGTGGTATTAGTTGTACGAATACATCTCATAATGGATTAAGTGTATATACTGCCACCTTATGCTATTCATATGAATAATGAAACCATTTCTACTAGAGCGTGGCTCTCTTATGGTGGCCTGGGGAGTGGCGATGCTACTGGTGGTTTGTCTCTTTTGAGCGGCTACAACAACAGGTTGAGTTATCTGAACTGGGGCCTTGCCACCTATTTATATGAATTTAGACACAATGCATACATTACAAGTATTTAGATTATACGGAGCATTTGATTTTGGTACTACTATTGGTGGGTTGTATTTTTCTAGACCTGGTGATGCATTAAGTAGTGTATTTCCTAGATATGCCACCTATTTATATAATAAAATTAGCATCTGAATTAGTGCAAGAATCATTTAAAACTTATGGCCATATACTGAGAGGAATAGTTAATGGAGGAATAAATTGTGAGGTAACTCAGGGTAATTTGGATCATTTAGAATATACTTTTGCCACCGGTGGCAAGTTGAAATCTATAAAATGATAAATGATTACTATATATAGCAATAATACCATAAGTGCTACCATACGAATGCCTCATATCACCATAAGATTCATATTGACTAATTCGAATAGTTTCACTACTCAAATAAATAGTGGTGGCAGTATACCAGTACAGAGAACTCAATCCGTTGAGGCCGTACAAATAAGACAAACCACCAATAGTAATGCCAGACCCCCGATTACCAAAAGAGAGCCATTCTCTATTACCAGTAGTTTCATTATCCATATAAATATATGCTATTAATATGATGACTCAAAATACTAATATTAAAGAATGGCTTCATTATGCTAGAATTGCGAGCGGATCAGTAGCAGGTTTGTATGGTTCAAATTATACATCTAGTCCAGCCAATAGGATCTGGGATATTGCCACCACTGCTATTTATATTAGAAATGATATTATTGCAAATTACTCGTTTTTTGCATATGGAACTCCTTTGACTGGTGAATCCAGATCTGCCATGGGTATAAATTGTGAACATGATAGAAATAGAATGAATGAATATGAACACTCTGCCACCTATTGATATGGAAACGATACAAAGCATTACAATTCAAGATTTATTATGCTACGGCTATATCAGTGTAGATAATAAAAGAGGAGGATTAAATTGTGAACATCCAAGATGGCATGGTGGTAGATATCATAATATTGCCACCTAGTATACGCTATTTATATGCGTAGTAATGAGAAAAATAGTCGTCCGTGGTTCGCTTCTGTTCATTTTGCCCGTGGAAAATATTTTGGTGGTTTATATACTTTAAATGGTGAAGGTAGTTTAGACCAAAAAATGTCAGAACTTGCCACCATATCCATCTCAATTTAGAGACAATCATTTTTGACATCTATTTAATATATTCTTTATAAAAGGAGTGATTGTTTTTATGGCTAATTTAAAAGGCGTTAATATACCTTCTACTATAGTACCATTTACTACTGATGATACATATGCTACGCATGATTCTCAATATGGAAAAGGTGGATTTCGTAGTTGTCGTACTATTACAGAAAGAAATAGTATTCCGCAAGCAAGAAGATCAGTGGGCATGTTAGTATATGTAATAGAAGAAGATATTACTTATAAATTGAACGACCATAACCAATGGGAAGTATACATTGGTAAAGGTGGTGGAGGAAGAATTAATTGGAAGACAATTAATGATCAAGGTGAAATAGTAGATTTAGACGATTAATATATAAGGAGGAAATATTAACTATGAGTAAGATAGTTACACTTAAAGAAATATATGATGAAGCTGTAGCATGTAAAAGTGCTATAGAAAATTTAGCTGGTAGTAGAGATCACGATGTATGGGTTACTTACCACTTTTCAGTATCAAGATACGACCAATTATGGGACGATTATCATATCGATTTAGATGGAAATGGTAAAATTCATCAGATGAATGATTTAGATGATGTTGTTAGTCATACTTATAGAAGAAATCAAGGTAATATTGGTATTGCCTTGAGCTGTTGTTTAGATTGCTCCTTAAATGGTTCTCCTTCTAATCCTATTTTAAACTTAGGAACGTATCCTCCTACTAATGAGCAAATAGAAAAGGCCGCTCAGGTTGGAGCTGTACTTGCTATGGCTTTAGATCTGTATGGTTCTTATGGAGAAAAAATTAAAGATCATTTCTTTACACATTATGAATTTGCTATGAAAGATGGATATGGTCCTTGGCAGGGAGATCCTGACGTTAGATATGATGGTTGTAATTGGACCGAAGATGAAGAATTCGGTGATGGTGGTAATATCATGAGAGGAAAAATTATTTATTATGTAAATTTATATAAAGAAAATGGTATACCACAAACATATTTAGGAGACTAATAAAATATAGAGAGTACTCCATATGGAGTACTCTCTAATGGTGACAAAATACCAGAACAGAGTGCTCAACTTGTTGTCACCGCTCAAACCAGACAAACCTCCATGAGCAATGCCAGAACTCTGGCTACCACAAGAAAGCCACATCCTGGTAGTAATAGATTCAATAGCCATATAAATAGCAGGTGGCAGAAGTCCAACCCAAACCAGTCAACACGTTGTCACCAGCCAAAGTAGACAAACCACCATGATAAATGTCAGTCCACTGGCGACCATAAGCGAACCATTCTTTAGTAGCAGTAATATTACTTTGCATAAAAATAGCAGGTGGCAAGGGGCCAGCTCAAAGTACTCAACCCGCTGTATCCGAACAAAAAATACAAACCACCATGATCAACGCCACGCTCCAGGTGACCAACAGAGTTCCATGCTCTAATACCAGTAACATTACTTTGCATATAAATAGCAAGGTGGCAGTATACCATGTATGATTACTATAATACACACCTCTACCAGTATTAATACCTCCATAATATTTATATGCATAGTAATTATACAGGAAATTTAAAATATGAATCTTATGGGCCACTGATGACTAGCGTTTCTTCTGGTGGGATAAATAGTCTTCGAGCATGGAGTGTGTTATCAGACCGCGGATGGATAATTGCCACCGGTGGCACCATACCAATACATTCTTGGATTTTCTAAATCACGAACTGCATTAAACCCGCCATAGCTCTGGTGAGTTATATCACCATTCATATAACAACTTTTCCAAGTTCCTCCATATGTACTTTCACTTCTCAGATAAATAGCATAATTTATCTGAATAGTAATACTATAAGACAAGATTATGGATTAGAAGCTTATTTAACGTTTAATAATAGTAACAATCGTGGTGGTATCAATAGTAATAGAGGTGTGTATTATGGTAATAATAATTATGAAAATGCCACCTGCTATTTATCTAACGGTCAATATTATTGGTATTAAGTATTTTGCCATAATTGGTTCAATATTAAATGGAAATACGGCAGGTATAAATTGTATCAATGGAGGTATAGGAAGTGATCCATATTGGTACCGTGCCACCGGTGGCAGTAGCTAATCTGGTTCCCGAATTTATCGGATAATCACCTTCAACACAATTTATTCCGGCTGAAATATAAGTATTATAGTATCCGTATCCTTGCCAAGCCTTAGCAATATTATTATTACTAACCATATAAATATGGTGGCAAGGTACCAGTACGGATAACCCAACCCGAAGTGGCCACGTAAATTAAATAAACCACTACGATCACTACTAGCCATCAGATTACTATAAGACACCCATTCTCTACTACCAGTAGTTTCAGTATCCATATAAATAGCAGGTGGCAAACATATAGCTCATATTACCCATTCCGTTAATGATGTTCAAATTAGACACCCCACTAATAGTATCACCAGACCTCAGAGCACCATAAGAGATCCATGCTCTATTACCAATAGTTTCAGTATGCATATCAATAGCAGGTGGCAACACGTACAATTACATCGTCATATACAGGAGTTCCTATTATAGAATTAATACCACAATGAGATATACCAAAATTAATAAATCCATACACATAAAACGAGTAAATTGTAATCATATTATGGACCATATAAATAGTAAGGTGGCAGTGCATATGCACTGCCACCATATTCTTTAGATGTTAATAAGCTGTAATCTTCGGGAATTTAGTAGCATCATAAGCTACGATTCCACCTTTATCACGATACATATACACAACCTGGTTATCTCCACCAACCAAATTTTCTGCTGTACCTTCAATCTTCATACCACCAGGACCATAGCAGTTTTCAAATACAATTTCCAAATTAGCAAATCTATTTGCTGCTTCAGCTTCTTCTGCAGTCTTACTAGTATAATCCTGTAACAGTAAGAATCCAGCATACTGTTTACTGCCTTCTTCCCATTTATCGCATACACAATTAATGAACTTAATCTTTGCAGGTAAGTTTTCTCTATTGCTGATACGAACAGGATTACTGCAGTCTACAAAATGACAATTAGAAATTACAATCTCTGCGTTCTTCTGATGAGCAAATATAGTAATAGCATTATTAGACAGCTTGCTATTGAATGCAATATTATCAATAACTACATTCTTCGGAATACTTGTACCAGCCAAACCAATTTCAATAGAGTTATAACCAATCTGATTCAACTCACAATCTTTAATAGTTACATCTCCATTATTATTAATAGAAAAAGCAGCATTAGATACTGTTTTTGCAAGACTACCAGTATTGGTAACACCAGTCATGGATACATCATTGGTAGCACTCATAGCCAATCTGCCAGAAGTAATAGCTGTATCTACCATGTCAATAGATTTAGCATTAACAGTACGTACCACTCCATCTACACTACCACCGCTTACAATAATATCTTTAGTATTATCGGTTACGTCAGCATCAATAACAACTTCCTCTGCATCCGGAGTCTTAATAGCTTTTAATGCTTTAGTAAGAATATCAATCTGAGCTTTAAGAGCATTTACTTCTGCACTAGCATCAGCAGCTACCTGAGTATCACTTTCAATCATTTCTTCAGTGGTTACAAATTCAGATACATCAGGAATATCTTTCTTGGTAACTAACTTATCGTCTTCTGTAAACGTCCATGTATCTCTTCCTTCAGTATAATACATAGCTTCAGGAGTAACATTCAGACGAGTACCAACGTTCTTAACCTGATCACCTTTGTTTACATTATAAACAGCGTATAACTGAGCAAAGATATTGTTACCAGCACCATCATTAACACCAACAAAGGATCTTACATTATCTTCGGTATTGGTGAACATAACACCACCACCGTAAGCTTCATTCCAGATCTTTGCTACACCTTTATTAGAAGGATTCTCTGTAATAAACTGATTGCCATTAAAAATCAGATCTTTACTTACTTTATCATTTAAAGCAGTTTCTACGTCTGCAGTCTTAGCATAAGGAGTTAAATCAGGAAGATCACTCTTATCTGCTTTCTCTGCTAATGCAGTATCTACATCAGTCTTAACAGCAAACCCACTTACATCAGGAATAGCACTTACATCAGCTTTAGACTGCAGAGCAGTTTCCATTGCTACAGTAGTAGCAAAACCAGTTACATCAGGAATCTCAGATTTATCTGCTTTCTTATCGATATCCTCAGTAAGAGTATTAACAGCACTCTGCATGGCTGCTGTAGTTACTAAATCAGAAATATCAGGAATCTCAGACTTATCAGCTTTTTCAGCAAGAGCAGTATCTACATCAGTTTTATTAGCCTTTTCAGCTAACGCATCTGCAGTTTCCTGTTTATCGGCACAAGTAGCAAGTGCTTCTTCCATTGCGTCTGCATCAGCAAATTTAGCTAAAGAAATTACCTGAGGAAGACTGTTATCGTTAGGAATTAAACTCAATTCATCAGTAGAATCATTAAATTCTAATGTGTAAGTAGTATTAATATCCGGATCTAATTCGATAACAATAGCTTCACTACCATCACTAGGTACCAATCTAATTTCATTACCTACTTTTTCAAGAGAGTATTTGGTGTCAGAATCTGCAGCCAACTGCACTTTATCTACTTCTTTATCTCCAGCTTTCAGGATAATCTGATTAGCAGCATTATCTTTTACCAAATGATACTGAATTACTACTTCAGATTCAGCAGCATCTTTAATAGTAATACCATATTCTCTATTTACAGCATCCCAAGACTGAGACAAAATAACTTCAGGAAGTTCAACATCCTGAGTGTTGCCTTCATTATCAGTTAAAGTCAACACATGTGTTTCATCATTAAGAGACATTGTGTAAGTAGTATTAGTATCTGCTACTTCTACAGTATTCTCACTACCATCGGAACCAGTAAGTTTAATGATATTACCTTCTTTAGTGAGAGTATAAGTAGTATTAGTATCCTCTCCAGGTTCAGGAGATACAGAGCTAGCTAATTCATGGACGGCTGCAATAAGTTCATCCATTTTAGAAGCAGGTCCACTTGCAGGCACAGAACCTTGAGCTACAAGAGCTTCATATTCTTCTTTTGTTACTTTGGTAATTTTACCATTAATATTAATATACATATGTAATCCTCCTATTAATATTCTTTATATAAATTAATTCCCACCATCAGGGAAAATGGTATCAAGATCATCTTTTTCAAGACTTTCTTTAGGCATATCTTCTATATCTGTATCATTAGCAAATTTAGATAGATCTACTGTAATAGATTCAGTACCGTCTTCAGGTGTAAGAGTAAGATTATCATTATCAGGATTAAACGAAATACTATACTTAGTATTAGTATCCTCAGGTAATGTGATTGTCTGTACTGAATTATCAGAACCTTTAAGAGTAATAGATGTACCATCATTAGAAATGAAGTAAGTAGTATTATCATCTTTATCCTGTACAGAGGATACAGTGCCATCTGTACCAACAAGATTGATAGACTCTCCTTCTTTCTCAAGATGATATGTAACTTTATACTTCTTAGAAATAGCATCAGCTATTTCATGCACGGCTTCTATTAACTCATCCATCTTATTAACAGGTGGAGGGGGTACAGGACAATCTGGGCTAGGGCAATTTTCACAATTGCAACTACTACATTTATTGGTAGTATCTAATGAGCTATTCGCATTTATAACAGTGCCAAAAAGAGCTTGATACTCTTCGGTACTAACATTAATAGGTTTACCATTAACTGTAATAATCATTTAAGAACCTCCTATTTAATTTAATTTATTTAAATGTTGAGTTGGTTGGTTGCTGATGATATATGATAAATGATAATAGAAGGTACATTATATTAGGAGATGATAGAAAAAATAAACGGTTATCTCGATTTCCGTTTATTAATGTATGAATTATAAGTATACTTTCTTATAATATTCACACTTTCCGGTTTCGTAATTTAATCGTTGGCCGACTAAATATTCACCGGTTTTAAGATACTGATCAAAATCAGCTTTTGAAATTCTGACTTCGATAATCATATCTATCATCTCCTTTCCAATAAGAAAAGAATTTAAGCACCCATCTCCATATGGAGATGGGTGTATTGTTTTACTAATATCGAGAATATATAACTAAAAATATTTTTTATCTGCTATTTATATAAATAATAATAATACTGGTACTAGAGAATGGGTATGTTATGGTGATTTTAAAGCTAATATTAATAGAGGTGGGTTATATCGTTGGAATGGTAATAATCATTTGAGTACTGTAGACTATATTTTTGCCACCAGCTATTTATCTGAATCATACTACTGTTGGGAATAAAATATGTCTTCATTATGGAATTATAAGTACTACTAACACTTATGCAGGTATAAATACATTAACTAGCGGTGTTAATAGTGTCGATTGGTATCTTGCCACCATACTCGATCCTCTACGACTTACACCCGTGATGCTATTTATATGGATACTGAAACTATTGCTACTAGAGAATGGCTTTCTTGTGGTGCCTCGGGGACTGGCGTTGCTCATGGTGGTTTGTCTAATTTGAACGGCACCACCTGGTTGGGTAATATGCACTGGGGCATTGCCACCCGTCTTTCCTGCAATGGCAACAGGGGTGTATACAGTAGAAAATAGATGGGAGTCATATGACTCCCATCATATTATTTATTCTAAAGTAAATTTGTCTGTATAGTATCCCTGATTAGGATTAGCTATAATAGTAACCTGATTGCCTCTTCTGATAGTATATACATTGCCATTTTGTTTATCAGCTCCTACTATACGAACTAATCCATTATAATCTTCCGCATTTACAGTCAATGTACACATATCATCGGTAATTTCTGGTAATATTACAGTAGTATCTCCTGTAATAATTTGACTTGTAGTAAATCCTTCTACAACTTTATATCCAGTTTCTACACTATCTTCAAGATAATCAATAAATAATGTAGTCTGATATGGCACTTGAATGATAGTGCTTATATCAGTTCTATATGTAATATTGTTATATCTTACGGTAGCGATAAAGTGTTCTGTTGCAGGAATCGTTACATTATATCTTATCTTTTCAGCAAGATCAGCGTATATCGTAGTATCTTTTTCTACACGATAGGATTGATCAGTTCTAATATTAGTTTCACCAGCATTATAACCTGTATCTGCACTTATAGATATTAACAAATCAGAGCTATTCTTTGTTGTTATAAATCTTACAGTAGAATCTGTCTTACTATAATAAGTCTTAGTCTTATCAATATCTCCATTATCTTTATAAGACAATATATGAATAACTTCGATAGTCTGATTAGTTGTAGGCAGAATAGATACAGTATACTCTTTCAATGTAGCAGGAGCTACTGTTATATCTATATCTTCTACCAGTGTAATCTTACTAACACTAGCAGCTCCAGCTACATACCCATTATCAGGAACTACTTTAATGGTAATAACAGATCCTTTAGGAGCTTGGAAGGTAGTTGTGTACTTAGTCTTACCATTAAGATAAGCTTCTACATGCTGATTTTCTAATGTAGGGATATTAATAGTATAATGAACTACACCTTCAAAAGAGATAGTAGTAGCATTCATCTTTTCGTCAGGAATGTACCCATTATTTTCTCTTGCAATCAATGTATTAAAATCAGTTAAATCTATTCCTTCTATAGAATAATAGTGTTCTTCAGTATCAGATACATTGTTAAATGTAAGCATTAATTTATTCAGACCGTTGTTCTTATAAGCTGCATTTGCTCCAGTATTTACTATCTTAACCTGAGAAACCAGTGAAGCATAAATATTTCTATCATTTACAATGGTTACTTTAGATACTATATCTGATGAAGCATACACTTTAGATGATACTGTGTAATAATCCCAAAGAGATCTATATCCATCGGGCATTGTAGCAGCAAATGGTTCTTGTCCAAAATTAAATGAACCAGAAATATTATCACTAAATGCGCCTTCATCATGTATAAAGAAATATGTAAATTCATAAGGTTTAGAATAATCTATTCTACTCTTATCTTCCCAATCATAAGATAAATTGATCTTCTTAGTACTATGAACTTTAATCAATTTATACCCGTCATCCGTTATATACATCTCAAAATTAGTACCATCTATATTTCTAGTCATTACATCAGATTTAAACTGAGTATATACTATACTTCCATCTTCAGAAGTAAGAATCATGTATCCGGTAGTATCTGATTTAGAGATATTATATCGTTCTCCATCAATAGTATAATAAGATTCTCCTCCAAATATTGGGTGATAAATGAGTTCTATAGTTCCCCCAACTTCATATAATTCCAATCTACCAGAATGAGAATTATATACTATATCATAATTTATTCTAGAATTAGATCTCATTCTAGTAGAACTGATTTGTGTATAAGTAGTACCATTCTTACCGGTAAGAGTCATATACTTATTAGACTCATTTATACCAATAGTAAACAACTCTTCAGACTCTTTATCTTGAGCACAATTCATTCTCATAGTATAGAATTTAGTATTATCTACATAAAGAGTCATCTTATTCTTAGCAAGATTAAGTGCTACGCCTATAACGTCTCCCTGCATAGGAGGAACAGTTAAGAATACATCATTAATCTCATGGAGATGCTGCACCCAACTACTATAACTAGGAGTCTTATTGGACATTTCTTTCCAATAATAATGATACCATTGTTCATGGAAGAGATCTGTTCTAGATGAGAGTACTGTAATATTACCAAAACTATTAGTAACACCAGCCGATAATGGTATTCCTATCTTTGTATCTTTAAGACTAGCCTTAGTAGCATAGAATTCAAAGTATATCTTATTCTCTACAGGAATAGGTTTATTAATGAATATAGTATAACCACTCTTAAAATACTCTTCATCTTCATCTATAGTAGCGTCCATAGAGTACTTATATTTATCAGTAATTACTACACCTCTATCAGAATCAGACTTCTTTTCATCTTCTTCTATACAATACAATCCAAGAGTATTTACATTTACATCGATAAGATTATTTACGTCTACTACACTGTCTATATCTGCAGTTACATTGTTATATCCATCATATAAGCTAGGATCAAAAGGATGAGAATCCCATCCATCGTCGTCTTCTTCATCAGGAGGATTTACGTATGAAGCATATATTTCATACATATACTTGTATCCATCAGGTTTATACCCATAATCAGTAGTACCAAAATTAATTATACCTTTAATTCTCTTTTCATGCTCAATTTCAGTATCTTCAGAGTTCTGATTGAAGTCTACAAGTACTTTCTTGTAGTAAACATTCGACCATATACAAAAATAATACTTTCCATCACTTATATCAAATGAAGTTAATGTATTACCATCTTCATCATAAGTTTTATTTTGTATTGAATAGAACAGTTTACCATTTACAAATATATTTACAGAGTTACTAGACATATCTACGCCTACACCAATTACATCATGCGAACCAGGAAGTCTGGTGTGTATAGCAGGAGATTCTGTAAATAAATATCCTTCTGTAGAAGTAGTAGATAACTTAAAGTATCTTTTATCATTCTTTCTATATACAGAATCATTAGTAGACTGAATGTATACTATTCCATTAGTACCAGTAAGAGTAAAGTATCCAGTATTAATATTTACTGTCTTAGTATAAGAAATACCAGCATATGTATATCTAACATCTTCTAATGTATAATTAGAATTCTCATCTACTTTAAAGAAGAAAGTAATGTTATCAGTATTGCGTCTAAAAACGTAATCGTTAATTTGAGTATATATTATAGCATCATCTAAATTAACAAACTTAATACGATTACGATCATCTATAGAATAATAAAAAGTATCTCCATCTTCTGATTGATATGAGCCATCAGGTTGTTGTGTTAATACAATATCTTCTATAATAGTTTTATTAAAATTAAGAAGATCAATTGGATTGGTATGATAGTTTAAGAACTGCTTAGAGTACTTAGACATTATATCATAATTCTCATTATCTTTATAATAAAGAGATCCAATTAAGAAATCTGAGTTTAATACACCAAAAGATACTTCTTTAGATATACCAGCATATAAAGGAATATTGTGAAATGAAGAAATAGGATAATAATCATCTACAATAAACTCAAAGTATGCTTTATCTTGTATAGGAAAATTGCAAATTAAGAAAAAAGGTTTATCATAATCAAAAGCAACACCATTTGGAGTAAGTATATCTTCAGATGGTTTACTCTTTTCATCGTATGCTGACATAAATAATTTTCTAGCCAAAATAATTTACCTCCTTAAAAAGAAAGTTTATGTTATTAATAGTATGTGAAAAAGTATTGAAAGCTAGAAATATAAGATGCTATTTATTTGCATAGTAATACTATTGCTACTAGAGAATGGTTATCTTATGGTTCCCTGTGGACTGGTGGTACTACTAGCGGTTTGCCTACTTTGCTTAGTAACAACGGATTGGGTGATAAGTTTTGGCAATTTGCCACCTTGCTATTTATATGAATACTGAAACTACTGCTACTAGACAATGGCTATCTTATGGTTACCTGGGAAATGGTGTTGCTAATGGTGGTTTGTCTTGTTTGCGCGGCGACAACTGGTTGGGTATTCTGCACTGGTACGTTGCCACCTTATGCTATTTATCTGAGACATGAAGATGATTATGGAGGTACTCGGAAAAGTTGTCATATGTATGGCGATATAACTCATGGTATTTATGGTGGGTTCAATACAACTCGTGATTTAGAAAATCATAGATTTTATTGGTTTAATGCCACCCGTGATGCTATTTATATGAATAGTGAAACCATTTCTATTAGAGAATGGCTCTCTTATGGTCACCTGAGTGGTGGCGTTACTTCCGGTGGTTTATATACTTTGAACGGCAACCGCGGGTCGGGTACTCTGACCTGGGGTATTGCCACCAAATAAAAAACAATAGAGAGGTGAGCATATGCTCACCTCTCATATATTTCTAACTCTATTTGCTTTAATCTTCTAATTGATTGAATACATTCTTTAGAGCATGCATGACAGAAATGATCTAATGGTAGTACATTAGATTTAGGATTGATTAATTTATGAGGTAAGAATCCATCAAATATAGTACCCAATTTATACTGTCTTATATTGTCTATTGCATGGACATTGGAGTCTTCACTATAAAATCCGCAAGGCCATATTCCACCATCTGTATCTATATATAGCAATTTCCCCATCTTCATGCAATATGGTTCTTTAACAGTACTCTTTATTCTTTTATAATTATTTAATATTTCTAGTATACTATCATCACTCATTATTAATTCTAATTGGTTTCTAAATTCTTTTATAAACTCTTCTTTATCATATTCATTACTTCCATTAACGAAATAATATTCTACATTAGTAAATCCTAATGACCGTAAATGTAATAAATTATTATATAAATCTTTTATTCCATTTTCTGTTATAGCTATTCTAATAAAGAAATCATAATGTTGACTGTTATATTCATTGTATATCAATTCTGATAATACTGTAGCATTACTATCCCCATCCCAACTAATACTAACATTATTTTTATCGAGATATCCTTTATCCACTATCTCTAATAATTTTTTAGGATCACATAGATTAGTAACTATACCAAATCTAATACTTGTTTCTTTGTATCTTGTAAGCTTAGATAAGATATGATGTCCATTTATTACATTATCAATATTAGTAAACGGTTCTCCGCCAGTAAAAATTATATCTAGATTATCTGATATCTCTATATCTTTATTAGTATTTAAAAACGTTAATAATTCATTCCAGTAATCAAAGTTTAAAGGTTTATTTGAGAAATCAATTCCATTTCTAAAACAATATTGACAATTCATATTACACTTATTGGTAGTACAAATAGCAATATGCTTTACTATCATACTCATTTCGATGTTCCTATAAGACCATATACAGCATCTTTGAGAGATCTATAAGAAGTGAATTCCATATTATACGATGCTTCATGATCATGTGTAGTTATTTCTTTAAGTTTACTGAGTTCTGAATTATTAACGTAAGTAATAGGATTTACTTTCTCAAATAAAATATTAGGATATTCAAAAAATACATTCATCGGTCTATTATTAATTAGCATCTGATTGATAGACATGACTACATTCTCTAAACTAAGTTCGTTACTATAATTCATAATGATCTTTATCCATATACAATCATTATCATTATTCTCGATCTTAACATAAATATTTTTCATATCAAACAACCTCACTAAAAACTTCATATTCAACTTGTCTTAATTTCTTTATAGGACAATGATCGCAATGATTTTTAAAGTATTGCTTTTCTAAAGGACAAGTGCTGCAGAATTTTTTATAATTACAATCTTTACAATAAGAATTTTCATCAAGATAGACATTATTTTTAATGTTTTCAGATATAAATAGATCTAATGTATTATCATTAAGAGATCCTATTTTTGTGTTAGATAAAGAAAAAGTATCCATTTCTTTAAGAAGAGCACAACTATAAATATCACCATTACTATGAATATATAATTGTCTACATAAAGAATCGCATCTACTATAATCATATGTACCTTTAAACAATTCATAGTTATGTAGCTGGCATATCCATTGCTTATAATCCATAAATATATTTTTTAGTTCTTGTTTAAAAGTAAAAAGAAAATCTTTGTCTTCATATCTATAAAGATTATTAATATCAAATATAAGATAGTATTCAAAACTATTATAATATTTTCTTATAAATTTATAAGAATCATATAGAGTATGTATATTCTCTGGTAATATAGCCATACTTATTAACACATCTTCTCCACACCATTGACTAAGAAGAAGAATATTATTTCTCATATACTCATCAAAATCAGAAGATCGTTTATCTATTTTTCTAGTAATAGATGAATGAATACCATCCCAACTAATCTTACTATTTCTCATAGTAAATATATTACGATTAAATAATTTGATTATTTTATCTGTAACAATACTACCATTAGTAATAAATCCAAATTCAAACTGAGTTTCTTTATATCTTTCTATCTTTTTAATTTCTTTATAAATAGATTCTACTCTATCAGGATATAAAAACATTTCTCCGCCAAAGAATCTGAATCTTACTTTATCTTCAAACTCAAGAGTCTTTAATAGAGATAATAATTCTTTTTCTTGAGTGAATATATTCTTACCTTTATTTCCTTCAAAACAATAACTACAATTAAAGTTGCATGCATCGCATACTTTAACTATTACACTCTCTATTTTATTCATAATATATCTCCTGTAAATATAAACAATTTCAATTAGATATTATAATAGTGATAAAGAGATTTATCTATAAGAGAAGTAAATTTATTTTTAATACTCGAGAATTAAAATAAAACACTAGACTCCATATGGAGTCTAGTGAATACTTTTCTTTATTTTATTAGAAAGGAGAGTGTTGTTATGTGGATAAAAGTCAATTCACATGAACTTGATTGTCTTCTTACATCTAGGAAATGTAAGAAGTATAAAATTGTATATTATCCTGGCAATAGGATTAGAAAAGAATATACGGAAATCTATGCTTTAATAAATTGATAAATAAATGGTGGTTCTCGAGACACCATTTAATACATTATAACACTCTCCTATATAAGTGTTATAATTGTAGTAAAAAATAAAAAGAAAATAATGAATTTTATTCATTCTAGATAAAGTAAAACAAATACACCAGACTCTATATAGAGTCTGGTGCTTACATATTATTTTCTTTAGAAAGGAGAGTGATTGATATGTGGAAACGCATATCGAAAGATTTGTTTGAAAAACTGATAGACACAGACTATCGGTTATTACAGGTCTTAAATTACAAAACACATTTATGTGAATACTACGTATTCATGTAAATAATAAAAATAAATGGTATTCTAGAACCCATTTATTTTTTAATCACTCTCCTATATTATTGTGTTGGAGATATCATTATTTATTATTTTCTAACTACATGGAGAAGTCTATCGTCTTCTTCATCGTCATCATAAATGCTTTCTTTACCAGTAATTTTTCTAACCATTGCATCTGCTAAGATATCACAACTAGCAACAAATCTACGTTCTTGAAAACGATTAGGAGATGCTACAGAAATCTCTCCAATTTCATCACCCATAATATATTCAATATCTACATCAGATAGACCTTCAATTCTATCTTCGAATTTAATAGCTCTAGTTATCTTAATATACTTTCTAATGATAGCAGCGTAATTATTATGATTAGTCTTATCATAGAAAGCTAATCCTCTTAATAACTTTTTGATATCTTTAAGAGAATTATTAATGTATTTAATGATAGTCTTAATCATGTTATTAACGTCTTCTTGTTTACTATTACTAAGGCATGCAAAGGTACAACAAGTATCGAGAAGCATAAGTGCTCCAGCGCTATAATGTATATACTGAAAATCTGGTATATTAGATATAGCTAAATAGAATGGTAATACCCAATCAGATCCATTATAATTGGCAGTTTCTCTAATATGTTCTACACATTTAATGCAAGCATTACCAGCTTCTAACCAATAATTATTCAGTATATCACTATCATTAACATATGGAGCAACACTATTCTTTATTCTTACACACTCATCATAAAGAATATTATACCAAGTTTCACTTTCAAACTCTCTCCATCTAAGACCCATCATATACATACTAGCAAACATGTATTTCAAAGGAATGTATTTAGATAATCCAATCTTCTCATCATTATCCAAAGATTCATATAGTTCTACATATTTATCCATATATATAACAAATTCATTATGATCTTCAGTCTTATTAATAATATTAGATAAAAGATAGAACTTATTTTCTAAATCAATACCGTTAGTCATACCAGTATTAAACCAAGTCTTCATGTCCTCTAAAGACACATCTCCATTATTAATAAGGAATTCTTTTTCTAAGTTCGGAAACTGATGGAGAAGATTCTTAATCTTATTATCAGTCTTAAGATACATTTCTCTATTCTCTGGCTTCCCAACTATTTTGCTGTATCCAGTAATGTAATCTTTAAAGTTATCGTACTCATCAAACTTCTTATCAACATTATCCAGTACAGTTCTAATATCTTCTTCATCTTTAAGAATAGCATATATCCTTTCAGGAAGATAGTAAATCATAATGTGTTTCACTCCTTTATTCTTTTTGAATATCTGAGCATAAACATGTAGATATCTACCCAATCAAGCATATCATATTTTTTAGATTCAAATTGATGAGTAGTACCATCTTCATATTCAACTTCAGATTTAATAGTTTGTTGATCGTCGTCTAATTTAGTAAGAATTATCTTACGTGGTTCGACAGTTATCATTTATTTTACCTCTTTATATAATGGAGTTTTATCATCAATAAATATTTGTCTTATAGTAGAATATAAAGGATCATACTTATTAACTACAATTACTTTTCTTTGTTCTATTCCAAAATACTTGCATTCAATTATAAAATCTGGATTTTTAAGTATTCCTTCAGATATTCTAATATTCATTTCTACAGGTAAATATGTAATACTAGTCATTTCTCGTTCTCCTACTTTAAATTCATTTATTAATTTATTTATTTTTATCGGTGAAGCTGGAATATTATAATCAAATTTAGGAAGATCAAATCCATTATTATTAGTTTCAAAATTAATATTGCTTTCCATAATTACATATCTCCATTTAAAAATTTAGTTTCTCCATTCCTCTAAGGATAGTATAAAAATATTTATACATTGTATCATCATGATGATAATTTAATACAGTTTGAGTTCCATCTTCATAATCGACTGTAACTACAATTGTAAGATCTTCTAATATTTTAATATCAACACAATTAGCTTTTATGTATTTATAAATTTCATATTTTTCTGAATCGGCGAATAATACTTCTTTAATCTTTTCTTTCAATTTATTTCAACTCCATATCTCTTATACATTTCCGATTTGTACTCTTTTATTTTTTCTCTTAATTTAATCTTACCGTTTTTATCCAAACTATTCAGGAAAGATTTAATACTGTTATCCCAAATCTTCATAATTTTACAAGTACAGTCTAAATGTTTATGAGGCCATTCTTCTCCGTATTTGAGATATCTCTCATATCTACATCCACCATCACACATATAAGAATACTCACAATCGTTACATTCAGGACTAGTACATCTTTCTTGTGCTAATTGTTCATTAATTTGATAATCATATTGAGATAATGCTGTACAACATCCTACTTTACCATCAGGAGTAATTGTTCTATACTTCCCAATATCACAACTACATCCTTCAGATCTATCTAGATAAGAGATAATCTTATTCATATGATCTATATATAGATTATCAATATCAAATGTTTTCGGAAGATCTCTTTCTAATACTTCATAAAAGTGTTCATCATAGTCTTCTCCATGAGCAATTACAAACTGCCCTGCTATACCGGTATAATTAGGAACCATCCCAGATTTAAAAAACATGTACCAATAATGAAGTGAAATAAACTCATCAATATTCTTATTATTAATGACCGTCTTAATATCAAAGTTAGGTTTTTCTTTCCATTCAGAAATCATTTTAAATACAAGCTTCATAATGTTATTCCATACTTTTTCATCTATAGGAGTACCATCGGCTCCTATACGTGAATCGGTAAATCCATCCCAACTTACTTGTAATTCTGGGATTCTGTATTCTTTATAGAATTCTACAAATTCATCCCAATTAGCCATAGTACTAGTAACCAATTGGAATATAATACCAGAATCCCAATACTTTTTTACAGTATACTTGAAGAGATCAATACGTACTAATGGTTCTCCACCAAAGAATATAATTCTTTTAGGGTTGTATTCATTAATATATCTATCAATATCATCTTCAGACATACTAAGATGGCCATATTTAATATAACAATACTTACACCTATTAGGGCAAGCATTTGTTAAGAATAAATACATATCTTTATCATACATATAACATCATCTCACTTATACAAATCTAATTCTTTCAATTTAGATTCTACCATCATTTCTCTCCAATAGTTTATATTTCCATTAAATTCTAAGCGTATTATATCATTTTCATCCATATCATAATCAAATGTAAAAGTATTATCCATACTATAAAATTCTAACGACCAATCACATTTCTTTCTTAAATTGATATCTTTAGATTTAAGAATTTTTTTATACCAATTGTAATTAAATTGATCGTGCCAAGGTTGTATATCTCCAAATTCCGAAATATAAATAGAATCATCTTGATATATTAAAGACAATGAACTAAAACGAAGAATTTTTAGTTTATTAATAAGATCGTATAAGAATTTAAAATTTATAGGACGTTTAAATTTATATGCTCCATAATAAATAATATTGGTAGTATTATAAAAACCATGCACGATATCCATATCTTCCACTCCCCATTATCCAATTCTGTCAATTTCTCTATCAGATCAGTATAGTCATCTGCAATGCACTTCCCTTTTATTCGAATAGTATTTGATTTAGTATCATAATACATATAAATATCCATAAATTCACGTTCATTCTCAAATTCAATTTTCCAATTATATTTCTTTCTCAAATCCACATGCCTACTCTTCAATCCAGATTTAAATGATTTTTCATTTGTAGTATCATAAGTAATTAAATCCCAATCACATATTCTAATTGTACTATTATTATCTATAGGATTAATCAAATATACATTTGATATATCATAACGAGATATAGTAATTATTTTACGTAAAAACTCTAATTCTATTTTAGATTTAAATTTCAAAGTAGTATCCACTTCAATAGCAACAGCTTTAGTTACTTCACTAATAATCTCCATACTTAGCACTCCTTAGTTCTCTATAAACTTTATAATAGAATATTCTAGACTATTATCCTCAAAATATGATCTAAATATTTATTGTACATCGCATTCTCCATTATCGATATCGGTTAATCTTTCAAGTAAATCTCCATAAAAGTCTAAACTACAAGTTCCGTATATTGATAATATATTTTTCTTATTCTCATAATTAATAACGATATCAAATTCATCATTTGTATCAACCAATTTAACTTCCCATTCATACTTCTTTCTCAAATCGATTTTATTATTTTTAAGAAGAGTTTTGAATTTTTCTTTTGTTTGTACAGAATATGGATATTCATCGAACAAATCCCAATAATCTATTAAAATTTCATTATCACTACTTTTCTTTTTATCAATAAAAACTACTTCCGAAAATTCGTATTGAAAATTGAATAAAATTTTACGAAGAAATTCTAAGTCTATTTTAGAATCAAATTCCAATTTAGTTGTAACTTCAATAGCGATTGTTTTTTGCAATTCATCAATTATTTTCATGATTTCCCACCATATCCATTAAATGATTTATTTCTATATAAATAGTCCCTCTTATATTATCAATAATATTTTGATTTTTAATAGTAAATATACCATATTCATTAGCAAGCATATCGACAAGTTCATCAGTAAGTCTATTAGAAGTATTTATTGCAATAAAATATTTATTTGGAATCAACGTAATACACACAGAATTATCAGGATTAACTTTATCTATCTTAATATCATAATTATTTTTAGAAATATTTTCTAATATCTCATGTTTAATATTTTCAGATTTAGTGTTAATCATCGTTCACTCCCACTCCTCTCTAGCTTTCTCTAACTTTTCTAATGCTTTTTCATATCTCTTTCTCAAAGATTCTCTATGCTCGTCTGTAAATCTTGCCATTCTATTTTCATCTAAGTTATCTCTAATATCGTATATCTTTACAATAGTAGCATACTTATTCTTACATACTTTATCAATATACTGATTATAAGTATCTTCTTTTCTTCTAGTAAGAATATCTACAGCCTCGGCTACTTCTTCTCCAAACTCAGATATATAACTTCTTTTAATCTGCTCATATCTTTCTTTAATCATTTGATTAATAGATATTTCAGAATAATCAAAACTTAATCCCCATAATCTTAAATCATCTATTTTAGATTCAATTGTATCGTGTAATAATGCTATAATATAGCACTCTTCAAATTCTTTTATATTAGGACACTGATCGCTCATATCATCAGCATACCAAGCAGCTACTCGATATGGATGAAGTATATACGGTACTCCTATACCATCTTTCTGATCTTTATGGATGTCATTAGCAATTTCTAATGCTAATACAATCTTATCTGTATAATAGTTATACCAATAAGACAACATAATTCTCACCTCTATAAATTGATAAATAAGATAAGCCCACTCACTAAGAGTGGGCTTATCTAGTCAAATGGGTACTGTTGTTGACCAGTAACATCATTTATCACCCTCTTTCTTATTAATAAAATAAAATGTATATTTATTCTTACATTTATACTTTTTTAGTCTTTCCAAATACAAAATCTAAATAGTCTGGAAGATTTTTATATCTTCTTTCAATATGTCTTTCTATCTGTTTATCTCTAAATCCATGATGTGTATCTTTATATTTATTTTTTTGAATTATATAAGATCCAAACTTAGTATATATAAATCTCATAGATGGATTAAACTTACATATTGGTATTATTATATTAGGAGCATTTAATGTATTGTCGGATATAGTGGTTGTATCTTCAAAGGTAGTTTCAACACTAAGTTTTATCATATCCATTTTTATCACCTCCTCAATTATATAATATCTAAATTAAAGATAATTTAAATAATGAGTGAGAGCATATGCTCTCACTCATATTCTTTCTTTTTGTTTAATAGGAGACTTATTCACCATCCACCACAATGCTGATTATGACAAGTTCCACCATGGCAGCTTTGGCATGCGAGTTGGCAGGATGTTTGACATTTAGTCATGCAAGTTGTCATGCACGCTAACTCGCATGCCGATTGGCACCCGATTTCGCACGTAGTCTGGCACGAAATTTGACATCCAATTTGGCACTTAAGCTCGCATTTTGTCTGGCAATTAATTTCACATTTTGTCTGGCACCCGATTTCGCACGTAGTCTGGCATGTCAATTGACATAGTGCTTGGCAATTAAGCATGCACGATTTTTGGCATGCCGTTTCGCAAGCGGTCATGCATGCTAACTCGCACGATGTCTGACAGCTAATTTCACACTTAGTTTGGCATGCTGCTCTACACTGAATTTGTTTTGCTGTCATGCACGCTAATTCACACGCTGTCTGACACTGTAATTGGCACTGCGTTTGGCAGCTGGTCATGCACGTTAACTGACACGCCCGCTGGCACTTTAACTGACACTGAAGCTGGCAGCTTGTTTTACATCGCCCATTATCATCCCATAAAGTATTAGCTTTAGGGTCTAATTTTTCTGATATTGCTTGGCATGCTTGAATAAAGACAGCCACATCACTAGCTTTAACTATATTACCTGATGCTACGGTAGGAATATCAGCCATAGTAGCACCAGCTCTATCCACTAATTTATTCATTGCTATTGCTACTGCATTAACATCTGAAGCATATAAAGGTGCATTACTGTTTATTAAACTAGATTTTGCAGTAGTAAGATTCTTTTTAGTTGTAGTATCTGTAATACCAGACATCTGCTTAGTTGGATTTAGGTTGTCATTGGTCTTTCTAGCTTCTTCATTTTCTGCTTGTGTCTCTATAGAATCTAATTCTTCTAAGTTTACAAGCATAATATCTATAACAGTACTAAACCAACTTCTTTTAACATGCTCATCTGCTTGAGGAGCATCTGGTATTGTATAAGATACTGATTTTCTATTTACTGTTGTACTCATACTAATACTCCTTATAAACAAAAAATAAATAGATAGTGAAGTATATACTTCACTAGAATTTATTTTCGTTTTATTTTTATTACTATCTATTTATTATAGTGAAGAGAGGGCTGAAAGAGGATACAATATCTAATGATATAAACTTATGCCTGGAATTCATATCATTCTTGGAGCAGACTTGTATATTAAAGACCCTCTCTTCAGTACTATAATATCTAATTGAAATTAATTATTCTCGCTATACTCTATTTCTTTCTTTCTAAACTTAAGTTCTGTAGTAATGATAGATGCTATTAGTGTAAGACGTTGTTCAAAGTAATCTTTGAATGTAGGCAATAACTTTTCTTCACCAAGATTATTAATCATTTCTTTAACCTTCATTATACGTGCAGAAGCTGTAAGAGTATCTCTAAGATCTGTTTCGTTATAGACTAAATCTATATACTTTTTAATCTTAAGATTCTCTTTCAGTATGTTCAACTTTCTATCACGGATATTAGTTGCATTCATGATTTGATCTTGTTTTTCTTTTACTACTTCAACCATTAAACGTCTAGTATCACAATAAGCTTTAGATGGTTCATCTTCTCTATGATTCATACGTAAATTTTCTTGTGGGCATCCACCTTTACATAAGAGACGTGCATTACACGTATCGCATTCTTCTTTATAATACTTTACTTTAGTCTGTGTATTACGTATCATATCAGTATCCACACCAGTATAGATATTACCAATGTAATTTTTTTTCTTATACTCAGGTGTGGAAGTTGGTAACTGATGACATGGGTATACATCTCCATTGGTATCAAATGCACACCATCTATTAGAGAATATAGGACACAACATGCCATCATTTACTTCAGGAGAAAAGACGTTTACAATAATATCGTTAATATTTTTCATTGCAATATTACGTTTATTATCGTTATCATTAATAGAATCTAAAAAGAAATCAAATAACTTAGAGTACTGCTCTCTATAAATATCTAGTGCTTCTTGAGGCCATTCTACATCTGTTACTACCATAGGACAGATATTATTAATTCCAAGATTATAAACGGTCATTACAGAATCGAATAGATGAGAAACATCTTCTGGCATAATAGTCATACGACCTTCAACGTAAGTGATAAGTCCTTTATCTTTAAGAAGTTGAATGTTGGATGCTACTTTGTCAAACGAATTACATCTATTTCTATCATGTATTTCTTTAATACCATCTATTGATACTAATAAGAAAATATTATGATCGTCTATGTACTGCAGAATTTCATCTGTTAATATAGTAAGATTAGTGGTTACTCCATAAGTAACATCATACTCTTTTTCTGTACAATGATCAATTACTGCTTTCATTGCTTCCCAATTAAGAAATGGTTCACCACCAAAGAAATTGATGGTGAACTTATTAGAGAATCTAGATTGATCTATCGGGTGAGTGGAATATGCTTTATCTACTATATCTATAGCGGTCTGTACAGACATATGGTCTCTATGAACAGATTTATTATGTTCGAAACAATAGACACATCTTAGATTACAGTTGTTAGTTATGTTTATAGTAATAGAATCACACTTATAAACTTCTTCAAATGGTTTAATCATAACACATTATTCCTTTACTATATAATTTATACTAGGCATTATATAGTAGTCAACGTAGAATTAATTTTCTATTATTACAGTGAGGGAGGCATAATATGAAGATATCTTAAAGCGATAGCTGCAGCGCCAGCTTTCTTTTTCTTTTCTTTATCTTCGTCACTCTCTTCATTAGTAGTATCCGTAGTAGATTCTTCTGTAGGAGCTACTTCATCTCCAGTTTCATATCCAGCAACAGTGGGTTCAGTATCAACAGTTTCTTCTAATAATTCTTCATTATCTTTAGCCATTTTAAATAATCTCCTTTTTAAATAATTTATTTTAAATACATCCAATCACCAGATTCAGAGGCGATTCTGATGTTTGCTTCCGTACCATCGAAATATACAGTTTTTCCTATCTTAATTACAGGAGGAAGAACGTTTCCAGCATAGACTGATGTAGACATATCCATTTTATCAGCTAAATTAGCAATTCTACTTCTTAAAGAAGAATATGCATCTGTATTATATGATGCTATAGAGTTAATAAGAGTTTGTAATTCATCAGATAAATCTTCGAATCTCACTCTATTAACCTCAGTTTCATCAATAGTCATATACTATTCACCTCCCAATTAGTCAAAATGAACATAGAAGTTTACTTTCTTACCTTTGTTATTTTTAAATAGATTATAGAATGTTACACTATTAAATGTAATATAATCTATTAAATCTCCAGAATTATTGAATGAAGTTAAAGGCAATTCGTATAGTATAGAATAAGAAGTAGAATTTATTTCTACAGAAAGAGTGATCTTAGAATAATATTGTGTTGGGGGTTTAGCGGTACCATAAAAACATATTCTAGAAGTATATGTACCATCAGACTTCTTTTGAATATATATACCATCAAACATATCTGAATTATTAAAAGAACCAAACTCTTTTGTTTTATCTTTCAGATTAACCTTAATACCATATGTATCAGTAGAAGGATCTTTACCAATAGTAGCATTAATATTATAATTCTTTATTAATATAGCTGAAGAAGCTCTTACTTCTGTATTGTCTTCCATAATACCCGAAATATCTGGATATATAACTCCTACCGAATAATACTTATTCGTAGATTTAATAGATGCGGTCCATGATGTACCAAATAACAAATTTACAGAAGAGGTATAGTTCTTATTATTCGCTTTTATAGTAATAGTCTGATTAGCAGACTGATTTATAGTAAGTTTGTAATATATATCATTCTTAGGAATTCTAACCCATTTATTATTAGTATATACGTATAAAGTATAAGAGTCATTATACTTTACTACAGCTACTTCTTTATTATTTACTGGTGATTTAAGATCACTTACATTATCTAAAAATGAAAATCTAATTCCATTAAGGCATTCTTCATA
>JAFUFG010000217.1 GCA_017470045.1 Bacilli bacterium
AAGGTGAAAAACCAATTCGTATGATTTGTCCTGGTAAAACTTATCGTAGAGATGATGATGACGCGACTCACTCTCATCAATTTATGCAAATTGAAGGTTTACTAGTAGATAAAGATATTTCGTTAAGTGATTTAAAAGGTACCTTAGATGTTTTATTTAAAAAGTTGTTTGGAGAGGATACTCAAACTCGTTTCCATCCAAGTTATTATCAATTTACAGAACCATCTGTAGAAGTTGATATTACTTGTCATAAGTGTAAAGGTGCAGGATGTAATATCTGTAAGAATAGTGGATGGATTACAATTGTTGGTGCAGGTGTTGTTCATCCTAATGTATTACGTATGAGTGGATATGATCCTGAAAAGTGGACTGGATTCGCATTTGGATTCGGTGCTGATCGTTTAACAATGTTAAAGTATGATATCAATGATTGTCGTGCTATTTATAATACAGATTTAAGAGAGTCAAAAGCTTTCGATCGAAAGGAGGCTGAATAATATGATTAGTTTGGAATGGGTAAAAGATTATATTGATTTAGATGATCAAGATTTAAAAGAATTAGCTCGTAAAGTTACAGAGTCTGGAATCAATGTAGAAAAAGTAATTACGAACCATATTGATCACTTAGTCATTGGTGAAGTTGTAGAGTGTGTAGATCATCCCGATAGTGACCACTTACATGTTTGCCAAGTGAACTTAGGTAGTGAAGTAAAACAAATCGTATGTGGAGCTCCTAATGTTCGTAAAGGATTAAAGGTTATTGTTGCTACTCCAGGTGCTGTACTTCTAGGGGACTTTGAGATTAAAGCTAGTAAGATTCGTGGACAAGAATCTAATGGTATGATTTGTGCTTTATATGAATTAGGACTAGAAGAAAAAACAGATGAAGCTTATGCTCGTGGAATAGAAGAATTAGATAAAGATGCACCTGTTGGAGAAGATCCTATGAAGTATTTAGGACTTGATGATACTTTATATGAATTAGATATTCATAAACATCGTAATAATGATTGTTATTATCATATTGGATTTGCTTATGAAATTGGAGCTATTTTAAATCGTCCAGTTACTTTACCAGAAGATGATTTTAAAGAGGATAAAGATTCTGTAAAAGAATATTTCTCATTAGAAGTAGATACACCAAAATGTCCTTATTATTTAGCTAAAATGGTTAAGAATGTAACAATAGGGGAAAGTCCTGAATTTATCAAGAGAAGACTTATTGCTGCTGGAATGAGACCAATTAACAATGTTGTTGATATTTCTAATTATGTAATGCTTGAATATGGTCAACCACTTCATTTCTTTGATAAGAAAAAACTTGGAGATCACATTAAAGTAAGAGATGCTAAAGATGGAGAAGAGGTTGTTACTTTAGATGGTAAGAATCGTGTTCTAAAGTCTAGTGATATTGTTATTACCGATGGAGAAAAGGCTGTATGTATCGCTGGTGTTATGGGTGGAGAAAATACAGAAGTTGATGAGACTACAACAGAGATTTTAATTGAAGCTGCTATTTTTGATCCTGTTTCTATTCGTTATACTGCTGCTAACTTAGATCTTAGAAGTGAAGCATCTATCCGTTATGGTAAAGGATTAAGTTATGAATATACTGATAAAGCAATGAGAAGAGCTTGTCACTTATTAGAAAAGTATACAGGTGCTACTATTTTATCCGATATTGTATCTCATGATACGGTAGATAAAACACCTAAAACAGTAACATTTACTCCTGAAGGAGTTAATAAGATTTTAGGTATTACGATTTCAGAAGAAGATATGAAAGTTGAATTAGGAAGATTAGATTTCCCTTATGAATTAAAGGATGGTAAATTTACTGTTACGATTCCTAAGAGAAGACTTGATATCGATCCTAATGTTAATGATATTGCAGAAGAGATTGGTAGACTTTATGGTTACCAAAACTTAGTATCTACTTTACCTCGAGTACCAATTCGTAGAGGAGAATATATTGGAGATGTTAAGTATCGTAAACAATTATCTAAGAGACTTCGTCGTTTAGGGTTAAATGAAACTAAGACTTATACTTTAGTTAGTCCTGAAATGTCTAAATTATTTGACTACGAAGGAAAAGAAAAAGTCGTTTTACCAAACCCTATGAGTGTTGATAAGAGTGTTGTAAGAACCACTTTAATTCCATCTTTATTAAATGTATATGACTATAATAAGAAACGTAAAGTAAAAGACGTTATGTTATATGAAATTGCGAAGACTTATGATAAAGCTTACGTAGAAGAGAGTAAGGTATGCGGATTACTATGTGGTAACTATGTAAGTAATGGATGGGGTAATACTACAAAAGTAGATTTCTATGTTGTTAAAGGTATTGTAGAAGACATCTTAGACTATATGGGATTTAAGAATCGTTATACATTTGAAGTTGGAACTTGTTCTGATTTACATCCTGGAATTAGTGCTGATATTTTACTTGATCGTAAAAAAATTGGTGTGATTGGTCGAGTACATCCTAAAGTACTTAAGGATGAAGTTTATGTATTTGAATTATCTTTACAAGCATTAATGAGTAAGATTAAGCCAATCAAATACAAGGAAGCTCCAAGATATCCAGTAATTGAAAAGGATGCTGCATTTATTTTAGATAAAGATATTCCTGCAGGTAGTGTAGTAGATACAATTAAGAAAGCAGGAGGAAGACTTCTATCTGACATTACAATATTCGATGTTTATACTGGTGAAAATATTGATTCTAGTAAGAAATCTATCGCATTTGGATTAACTTTCATGGATCCAGCTCGTACATTAACAGAAGAAGAAGTAATGGAAGTATTTGGTAATATTATTACTAAGGTTACGGATACTCATAAAGCAGAATTAAGAGATAAATAAAAAAGAATCCTATATGGATTCTTTTATTATGGCTTTACGGATTGTTTGAATGATTTGGTCTTTTAATTCGTTATCGGAATTTTCCCATAATAGTTCGAATATTACCCCTTCTCCTGGAAGGGTAGATTCGGAATTACTAGATACGGATAAATCGATTTGATCTCTTATTTCTTTGTAATTATCATTTTTAAAGTTATATAGGATGTATTCTTTTATATTCATAATCTCCTCCTAGTACTAGAATGTACTCCTTTTCTAGATTTATACGCTACTTTTTAGTATAATATTAGTTGGTGAGGCACATGAACTTTGAACTAGATGGAGTAGAATACCCAATCTTAAT
>JAFUFG010000218.1 GCA_017470045.1 Bacilli bacterium
AAAAAATTTATGTATTTTATTAAAGGAACAGAACCGAAAGACGTACAATCTACATTTGATAAAATCATGGATAATTCGTAGAAATTTCCTTTTGAATAATATACTTTCTATCATTCTTTTGATATAATTATGTTAGTGTTGGAGGGATGATATGATAGAGATTATTATAGGTGTTGTAGCCTTACTTATCGTAATTATTATTGTGACAAATATTATATGTAATAATAAGTTCAATTTTGCCATTCTTAAAATTGATGAAGCAGAGAATAATTTAGATGTTTTATTGCTTCGTAAATTAGATTTGTTAGAAAGAACTATTCCTATTATTAAGAAGGAATTAAAATTAGATGATTTTCTAACGGAATTATCTTTTATGGCAGAGGCTGATTTAAATCATTTTCAATTAAATGATATGCTAAGAAGTCAATATAACGAATTATTCAAAACTTTAGATGAGAATGATAAGTTATTTAAGAGTGAAGCTTTAAATCGAATTCTTAGAGATTTAAATGATAATGAAGAGGCTATTGTTGGTTCTATTAAATACTATAATGATAATGTTGTAATATTTAATCAATTAGTTTCATCTTTTCCTTCAAAGATAGTTGCATTATTCAAACATTATAAGAAGAAAGACTTCTATAATGATGAAGAAAAAGAAATGTATGAAATTATCAATAATTAGAAAGAGGTAAAGTATGAATTTCATTGATAGTATTAAAGAAAGAGCAAAAAAGGATAAAAAGATAATTGTATTACCTGAAACAATGGATCGTAGAGTATTAGAAGCTGCTGTTAAGGTAATGGAAGAAGATATTGCAGATGTTGTTTTAATTGGTAATCCTGATGAGTTTACTTTTGGAAATGAGGATTTAGATTTTTCAAAAGCAGAAATTATTGATCCAAATGGAGAATATGACTTAACTCAAGAATTAATTGATCAATTAGTTGAGCTTCGTAAAGCAAAAGGAATGACTCGTGATGAAGCTAGAAACTTATTATTAACAGATTATATGTATTATGCATGTATGTTAGTAAAAACAGGTCGTGCAGATGGTGTTGTATCCGGAGCATGTCACTCTACTGCCAATACCTTAAGACCTGCTTTACAAATCATTAAGACAAAACCTGATACATTACTTGTATCTGCATTTTTCTTGATGGTTGTTCCAGATTGTGAATATGGTCACAATGGAACATTTATCTTTGGAGATTCTGGTCTAGAGCAAAATCCAGATCCTGAAAAATTAGCTGCTATTGCGGCAAGTAGTGCTGAGAGTTTCCAACAATTAGTTCAAGATGAGCCAATTGTAGCAATGCTTTCTCATTCTACAAAAGGTAGTGCAAAACATGCTGATGTTGATAAAGTATTAGAAGGTCTTCGTATTGCGAATGAAAAATATCCACAATACAAGATTGATGGAGAACTTCAATTAGATGCTGCTATCGTTCCTAGTGTTGCGAAATCAAAAGCTCCAGATAGTGAAGTTGCTGGACATGCTAATGTATTAATCTTCCCAGATTTAGATGCTGGAAACATTGGTTATAAATTAGTTCAAAGACTTGCAAAAGCAGAAGCTTATGGACCAATTTGCCAAGGTATTGCTGCTCCAGTAAATGATTTAAGTCGTGGTTGTAGCGTAGATGATATCGTTGGAGTAGTTGCTATTACTTCTGTGCAAGCTCAATATAAGTAAAAATAAAATATCCACAGAATTTGTGGATATTTTTTTATTGTGTTGATTTTTTCAACATTCTTTGTGGATAATTATAAAATTACTCTTATGATAAAATCAATTAACATTGGAATTCCGATTAAGGCTGCTATGGTAATTTTAGTATTTGCTTTTAGTTTATTAATGATATAGTTCAATAATGGTTGTACGGCATATAGCAAGAATGTTCCCCCCTATTGCAAAGTTACGGGATGCATCCCAATTCACTCTTGCGTTGATATTTAAGAAGTCTTTGGTATAGTCCCATAATAATTTATGGGATATTTTATCAATCGCAAAGTGAGATACGTATTCAATTAGTGTCGCAATAATCCAAATTGCTAAAAATACTAAGATGATTGTGGTATCCTTCTTTTTGATCTTTTCTTTTTTTGTATTCTTAATGTAGATTGATACTAGTAATAATCCTATTACATTTACTATGAATAATCCTAATCCATAATGTTGTAGATAGTAATATACATGAGTTATTTTTGGTTTTGTCGTATATTCTATTATCGTTGTATAGAAAAATGTTAGAATTGTTGTGGTTGTTACGAATTGATAATACGGATTATCAATCGGATGTTTTTTCTTCATAAAATGATTTAAACATAGTAATAGGATGATCATTCCAAATCCATAGATTGGAAGGAATGGTCCAAATAAAACTCCTCTATTTATAAAATGATATGGCGGTACTACAAACCACATCCATAATACTTCGTAGATCCATCCTAAGAAACTATATACTGCAAATATAATAAATAGATTTGAAAATGCTTCTAGTTTTTCTCTCATTACTCTACTCTCCAATCGATTTCTTTTAGACCGTTTTTTCTTAAGAAATCATTGGTTTTTGAGAAAGGTTTACTTCCAAAGAATCCATTATAGGCAGAAAAAGGAGATGGATGAGCAGATTCTATAATAAAGTGTTTTGGATTCGTAATTAAACTTTTTTTACTTCTTGCGAATGCACCCCACAAGATAAATACTACTGGAGTCTCTTTCTTATTTAATACTTTAATTACATCATCTGTGAATGTTTCCCATCCCTTATCTTTATGAGATGCGGGATTATGTTCTTCTACTGTAAGAACTGCATTTAGTAATAATACCCCTTCATTTGCCCATGGTTTTAAGGAATTATGTTCTGGAAATGGTATTCCTAAATCACTTTCTAGTTCCTTAAAAATGTTTTTTAATGATGGCGGTTTTAATACTTCATTACTTACTGAGAAGGATAGTCCTTCTGCTTGTTTTGGTCCATGATATGGATCTTGTCCTATGATAACTACTTTTACATTATCGAATGAAGTGTAGCGGAATGCATTGAATATTTCACTTCTTTTTGGATAAATAGTTTTATTTTGATATTCTTCTTTTAAAAAATCTAATAGATTTTTAAAGTAGTCCTTTTCATACTCATCTTTTAATAACTCATCCCAATTATTACCAATCATGTGAACCTCCTATTTATGATAACTTTCCTTATTGTTTATTTTATATGCGCGATAGATTTGTTCTAATAGATTTACGCGGAATAATTGATGTGGGAATGTCATTTTTGAGAAAGATAGTTTGAAATTAGACATATTCTTTATTTCTGGACTAATTCCATAGCTTCCTCCAATAATAAAGGTTATATTACTTGTCTCTAAGAAGATTTGATTTATCTTAGAAGCAAATTCTTCACTAGAAAGCTCTTTTCCTTCGATTTCTAACGTTATTACATAGTCTCTAGGGTTAATATGTTTTTTTATCTTTTCTCCCTCTAATTCCATGGCTTTTTGAGGTTCTACAAGACCTTCGTCTTTTACTTCAATGATTTCAATATTAGTATACTTACTTAACCTCTTTGTATACTCCTCTATTGCATCTTTTAAATATTTTTCTTTGATAGAACCTACTGTAATGATTTTAATCATATTCCCACCTCTTCTTCTATTGTATCATTTTCTTTCTTATTTCTTCTTATTTTCCAATAAAAAAACTAAAGTTTTCCTTGAGTTTTATACTTCTAGACATTCACTTAATTCGTATTGATCCGCAATCACAAGATGTATATTC
>JAFUFG010000025.1 GCA_017470045.1 Bacilli bacterium
AAAGAACATTAACAATCCCTGTTAGTGTTGTTAGTAAAGAAGATAAATCTTTATCAATCACTTTTTTAGAGTCTAATAAGATTGGTAAGTTTTATGTTTTTTCTGGAAAAGAATTTGATTATGATACCGATGGTATTTGGTTAGATAATTTTTACTGTATCAATAATGATTTAAAAGTAGGAGATAAGATATCTTTTACTTATGATGATTATACTTTTGAGAAAAAGATTGTTGGAATTATTAATGCACCAGATCATTTATATGATGTAAAGGATTCTTCGGAACTATATCCAGATCACGAGAATTTTGGATTTGCATTTATATCTTCTAAGTATTTTCCTAGTGATTATATCAAGAAGATGGTTATGAAGGAAGCTGGAATTGATAACGAAGAATTCTTTGATTCGATTAAACCAGATTTCAACTATTTAGATTATATTCCTTATACTACTGTTAAAGTAGATTTAAAAGATGATTCTAAAAGAACAGATACGAAATTAGAATTAGAAAGTATTGATGCTGTAAAAGCTGTTATAGATATTGAAGATACTTCTAGTTATGCAACTTATCAAGGAGAGATTGAAGAAGGAGAAACTTATATTGGTATCTTCTCTGGACTATTCTTATTTATTGCTATTCTATCTGTTATTACAACAATGACTCGTGTAATTAAAAAACAAAGAGTACAAATTGGTACTTTAAAAGCATTAGGATTTTCAAAATGGAAGATTAATACGCATTATATTGGATATGGTTTTTGGTTAGCTTTAGTTGCTTCTATACTAGGATTAATTGTTGGAAGATATTTTATTGGAAATGTTTTTATCGGTATGGAAATGTCATTCTTTAGTATGCCAAATGGAGTACCAGTATTAACTTATGATAGTTATCTTGTTGCTATTGGAGTAGTACTTGTTGTATCTTTTGTAACTTATGTTACTTGTCGTAATGAATTAAAAGAAAATCCAAGTGAAAGTTTAAGAGTTCAAATGCCAAAAGTAAAAGAAGGTAGTTTGGATATTACGAATAAAGGTATTTTTAAGAAATTAAAGTTTGCTAGTAAATGGAATTTAAGAGATATTCTTCGTAATAAGATTCGTACTATTACTGGAGTAGTTGGAGTAGCAGCTTGTTGTTTACTTATTGTTTGTGCTTTAGGTATGTTAGACTCTATGAATAACTTCTTAGATTTACAATTTAGTCGTTTGTATAATTTTGATTATAAATTAAATTTAAAGAGTGGATTAAATAATGATCAAGTAAAAGAATTAACTGATCAATATGGTGATTCTACTAGTGAAACTATTATGATTGAAATTGTAAAAGATAAGAAGAGATTTTCTAATATGATTTTTGTAACGGATGCAGGAAATAAAGTACGATTTGTAGATCAAAAACAAAAATATACAAAGGTTGATTGTAATGATGGTGTATATGTTACTTATAAGTTAGCCGAAAATGAAGGATATAAACTTGGAGATACTCTTACTTGGAGAATTTATGGAACCGATAATTACTATCAATCAAAAATAGTAGGATTTACTAAAGATCCACAAAACCAAATACTTACTTGTACGAGAGAATATTTGGAAAAAGAAAAGATTTCTTATCAACCAGATTCTTTATATACGAATAAAGATTTGAGTAAAGTAAAAACAATTAAGAATGTAGAATTAATTCAAGATA
>JAFUFG010000219.1 GCA_017470045.1 Bacilli bacterium
CATTATAAAATATACGTTGAGGAGATGATAGAATGTTACATGATATTTTAATTCTAGTTGTTGGATTAATTATTGGACTTGTCATTGGTTTCTTTGTAGCTAGACATTTTATGCAAAAGTATTTAAAAGATAATCCTCCTATTACTGAAGATATGATTAAAGCTTTAATGAGTCAAATGGGAAGAAAACCAAATCAAAAACAAATAAATCAAATGATGAAACAAATGAGTAAATATCAATAAGATATTTACTTTTTTATGCTATAATAAATGGGAGTTGGTGATACTGTGAAAGACTTTAAAGAAAAGTTAGCGTTGGTTCCTACTTTACCTGGAAGTTATCAGATGAAGAATAAAGACGGAGTTATTATCTATGTTGGAAAAGCAAAGAATTTACAACGTAGACTTCGTAGTTATTTTACAAGAACGGTTACTGGTAAGACTAGGATGTTAGTAGAAGATATTGATGATTTCGAATATATTGTTACGGATTCGGAATTAGAATCTTTAATTCTAGAAATTACTTTAATTAAGAAGTATGATCCAAAATACAATATTTTACTTCGAGATGATAAAACTTATCCTTATATAGAACTTACGAATGAGAAGTATCCCATTGTCCGTATGGTTCGTAATACAAAGAGAAAGAAAATTAAAACTCATTTGTATGGACCTTTTCCTAATGCTGCTGCAGCTAGAAAGACGGTTCATATTATTAATCGATTATATCCATTAAGAAAATGTGAAAGATTAGGAAAAGAATTATGTCTTTATTATCATATTCATGAGTGTTTAGGTTATTGTAAAAAAGAGGTTCCAGAAGAACAGATTGAAGCTATGAAAAAGGAAATTATTTCTTTCTTAAAGGGTGACTCTAGCATTGTTACGGAACGAATTCAAAAGGAGATGGAAAAAGCATCCGAACTTATGAATTATGAAAGAGCAATGGAACTTCGAGATATGTTAAATGATATTGAGACAACTCTTAAGAAACAAAAGATTGATCTTAATAATAATGATAGTTTTGATTTGGTTAATTATTATCAAGATGGTAATTATCTAAGTATTGAAATATTCTTTATTCGTGATGGTTTATTATTTGGTAGACATAATGAGATTATTCAAAATATGGATGATGTTTTAGAAGAAGTGATGGAATACTTAATTAAATTCTATGAAAAGAATACGGTTTTGCCAAAAACTTTATATGTTCCAATGGAAATGGATGATGAATTAATTTCTAAGTATTTGGATGTTAAAGTTTTTAAACCTCAAAAGGGTAAGATGAAAGATTTAATGGATCTTGCTTGTAATAATGCAAAAGAACAATTAGAGTTACAGGAAGAGACCTTAAAGAAAGATGATGATGAACGTCTTAAAGCCATTGAAGAATTAAAACAATTACTTGGACTTGAGAAAGTATCTCGAATGGAGACTTTTGATAACAGTCATTTATTTGGTACTTTTTATGTAGGTGGAATGGTTGTTTTTGATGACTTTTTACCATTAAAAGATGAATATCGTAAATATAAGATTCAAAGTGATGCCAAAGATGATTTAGGGGCAATGAAAGAAGTTCTTTATCGAAGATACTATAAAGTATTAATGGAAAATTTAGTAAAACCAGATTTAATTGTAATGGATGGTGGAGCTACTCAGATACAAGTATGTAAAGAAATTATTTCTTCTTTAGGATTAAATATACCAATTATTGGTTTAGTAAAGGATGATCATCATAGAACAAGTCATATTATGAATTCGGATTATGAGATATTAGATGTACCAAAAGAGTCAAATTTATTCCTATTTTTAACGCGTATTCAAGATGAAGTTCACCGTTATGCGATTACGTATCATCGTAATATTAAAGCAAAAGGTAGTCTTGCTAGTGTATTGGATGTGGCTCCAGGAATTGGAGAAGTACGTAGAAAAGAATTATTAAAGAAATTTGGTTCTTTAAAGAAAATGAAAGAAGCTAGTATAGAAGAATTATCTAATGTCGTACCACAAGAAGTTGCAGAAAGTTTATTTACGTACTTAAAAGAATTATAGTATAATTAAGGGTAGGATGGTGTGTTATGAAAAAGAGAAAGAGTATGAATAAAAAAGGGTTTACGATGGTTGAATTACTTGGAGTTATTGTTATTATGGGAATTTTAGCAACAATTGCGATTCCTAGTGTTATGCAGTATATTAAAAGAGGTCGAGATACTTCCTTTTCCACTGCATTAAAGTCTTGTTATGAGGCTACTGAGAACTACATGATGAATAATGATACAA
>JAFUFG010000220.1 GCA_017470045.1 Bacilli bacterium
CCTTTGGTTATGCAAGAAACTCAAGTAATACACTTGTAGAAAATTGTACAATCAAACAGACAAATACTGGAAAACAACGTGTTGGTGGAGCCTTTGGATATATGGATTCATGGTTTGGTCATACCAATACTGCAGTAGTAGATACTACAGTAACAAACGCTGGTAACTATACTGGTGGTTTAGCAGGAAGAATGTATGGTAACTCAAACTTCCAACACTGTTTTGCTAATAATGTAACGATTAATGGTAAAGATTATGTCGGTGGAATTTCCGGAGATATCTATGCCGGTAGAGCTTATCGTGTCATTGTTAATGCCAATATCAATGCTACTGGAAATTATGTAGGAGGAGCATTTGGATTTGTAAATACAATTCACGAATCTGATACAACTTATTCTGCATACATTCAAGAAATATTAGTTGCCAATACAAAAATCGTAGGAAGTAATTATGTCGGTGGATTTAATGGAGCAAGTGTTTCTGGAAAACAAGTAACTCCAAAAATGTTCTTTAACATTATCATTGTTGCAGACTGTAACTCAACAGTAACTTCTAATCCATTTATAGGTGCTGTAAGTGGTCAAGATACTAGACTATATTCAACAACCCCATTAACGACATTCCGTATTTATAAGAATAATCGTTTAAATGGAGTATATGTTAGTTCCTTAAGCTTACCAAATCTTGAAAGTCAATATTTTGCAGATCAATCAAATCTTGGTAATCAAAGTTATTATACGAACCTAAATTTCGCTACATCAAGATGGGATTATTCACAACTTACAAATGGATATTTCCCACTAGTAAAAACGGGTAATAATGGTAGTGTAAGAGCACAACAAAAGAAGTTATTACGACCAACCACAGTAGTTCAATTTAGTACTAGACGATTAATGGATGCACCTGCTGATCATCGTTTACCAGAATTAAAGATTTACTCATCTGGAGTAGATAGCCTAAATCTAGAATTTAGTGAAGCAGATGGTTATACATACTTCGAAGTCCACAATGGTGGAACAAAAGTAGTAGATGAAAATATTAGTGATAGAACTTATTCTATAAACGCTGATTATAAGAGTGAGATTGAAGTAGTAGTAAGTGATGGTAGAAATACCAGAAAATACCAAGTAAAAGAAAATGAATATCGTCAGATTGCAAGTACATATGGAAAGAAATACGCCTATATCTATAACGGTAAATTAAAAGGTAATATTTCTGCTCCAAAAGCAAAATTCATTCATGTATATAAGAATTATGCATTAACAGACGATTTAAGAGTATACGATTTTGATAAAGAAGAATTTGTAGATGAAGAGTTTGACTTTGAAACAGGTTTAATTTATACAAGACCTCTTTATAAATTCGAATATAATGATACACAAATCGATACCTTCTACAATTATTCCATTGTACATAAACAAGATTATGATGTAGCATACGATAATCAAATCTTAGTAAAGAATGGAACGATACAAATTGTTGATTCCGAATTAGAGAGTAATCATAATTCTGTAATTATCGATGAATATGCAGAGAAAGAATATGTATCTGTCTTAGGAC
>JAFUFG010000221.1 GCA_017470045.1 Bacilli bacterium
ATGGGCAAAAACTGCAATTGAAGATAAGTGAGGTACTAATACAAATAATAATTCCTCACAAACTAATTATATTGTACCCGCTGGTGGCGGCTCTTTTAACTGGCTATATAGTTGAGGAAACAATAGTCGTAATGCATCCACTGACAGAAATGCTAGAAGAGCAGAACGACAATTAGCTAGAGCAAAACGTGCCGAAATTAGTAGATTTAATCAATGAAATACTTGGCATGGTGTTAATGGTGTTGCAGAAACAGCAATTCCAACATATAAGTATGGTAAAGTTGAGTTAACAGATGAAGGATACAGATACGTTCCTTATCAAAAGAACGGTGGTGTAATTAAATTTCAAAACGGTGGATATGCAAGAGCTGCAGGATATTATAGAAATCATGCAAATGAAGGAGTTATAAGAAAACTTCAAAATTTCTTATATGCTCGTGGTTATGACTTGGGTGATAGCGGAATTGATGGAAAATTTGGACAGAAAACGTATGAAGCTATTCGCAAATATCAACGTGATAATGGTTTAAAAGATGATGGTATGTGAGGAGAGGATACTAATGAAGTTCATCGCGTTTTGGGTGCAGGTGATACAACTTTTACTGGATCTCGTTCTGGTGCACATCCAGGAAGACATACTTATAATTCCGATTTTAAAAATCAACCTTATGCCAAAAGTGGAAAAGTAACAATGTCTCAAATTAATAGTGCTATTGAAAAGGCAATATCCGATCCTGAATGATTCTGAGGTGATTCAGATGATGCTAAATCTTGGAGAAACTTTTTCCATAAGAAGGCAAATGGCGAACAAGGTGCTATATTAAATCATATTTATGCGAATACACCAGAAGAAGTTCGGAGAAATATTGATGTTAACAAACTTCCAAGTGAATTAAAATCTAAAGTTTATAATCAAGGAGTTAAAGAAGGTATTGATAATGCTGCACTACCTACACTTACGGCATTAACGGCTCCTGCAGCTATAATGAATGTTCCAGCTACAATCGGAAGTCTTGCCGGAGGATATCTTTTAGGGAAGGCTGGTGAACAAATTGGTTCTGATTTATCTAAAGTTAGAGTTGATGAAAATGGCAACAGATTTTACCAGAATGTTTTAGGTGATGGAACAACATCAGATGTAACAGGTTATGAATTTGCAACGGTCCAACCAGATTGGTCAGGAGAAGGTAAGGCAATTGGTACGGCAATAGGTAGTACTTTGGGTTCTATGCTTGGTGCCGCAACACCAGAAATTATTAGAACAGGAGTGGCTCAAAATACAAATGTAGGTATAGCACAAAGAGGTTATGTTCGAACAAACCCAGCTAAAAACTTCTATCAGGGCGTCAAAACAAGAGTTGGGAATCTTACAGGATTGAATACAAATGGACCAAGTAGTTCTGGCCCTATAAGACTTAGGGTTGTAGATGCATCTGGATCAAAAGGTAGTGAGCCTATGACATTTATAACATCAGATAATGTAAAAGTAAATCGCGGAAGTTTTATGGACGCAAAAACTCTTGCTGATTTACAATCTCAATATCCACATTTTACCTTTGAATTAGCACCAGGAACCAATCCAGGAAGCATGTTAACGCAAAGCCCTGTAATTGATTTTAATGCCATTCCATTTGCTGAATCTACTGTCACACCATTAACAGTTACTGGAATCTCACAAAAATAAATAATATATGCAAATCTTTATATTTGATAATGCTACAAACACTCTTCAAATAGATGATTATTCCATATTATTAATTAAAGAATTTGCAAAACTTTGAGAACCAGAGAGAAATAAATGTAAAGAAGATAAAACCGGAGAAAAAAGACTTCGTGCTTATAAAGAATTTACATATATCTATCTGGTTCTCGATTTTAAATCTCCATATTTTAAATCTCCAATAAAAGATCGACAAGAAGCAGCTTTAATAGATTCTGGACTTAAAGAGAAAGATTTACAAGATCCAGACTTTGCTGCTGCATATCAAAAGTATGAAGAACTGCAAGACGCAGATCCAATACTTACTTCAATTAAAGTTGCTTATAGAACACTTTATAAGTTCCAAGTTTATTTGGACAATATTGATTTTAGTGAAGTTGATGTTGAAGGAAAGCCAATTCATAAAGCTAAAGATGTTCTTGCGTCAATTGGAGAAATAAGTAAAATGAGAACTCAGTTACAAGAGTTAGAATTGCAACATAAAACAGATCTTGCTGCTGAATCAAAAGTACGAGGAGATGTTTCTCTTGGTGCATTTGATTAATGCAAAATTTTAGAGGAATAATATGGCTAAGAGTGATAAGAAGAAATTAGAAACTCCGTTAGAGAAACGTAGAAAAATGCCGAAATTTACGGAGAATTATGAAGAAAGTTTAATAAGACAATTATTTGAAGAAAAAAGAAAGAAATTAGATTCGATTGATATTGAAAATGTGCAAGAACAGAAAGATCAGATCTGAGTTCACCATAGACGAAAAAATGCACAGTGAGATGTTCCAATTGATGAAGAAATCAAGTATTTTGATCCAGAATTGTCTTATGAAATTACAGGATATAGACCAATTACAATGGAGCAAGGTTTGGATTTTGAAATTGCTCCATTTAGAGAACGTGCAACTAGATATGAAACTAATGGAAAATATACAGAATTTCCTCAAGGTACAAAGCCATATCTAGAATTTTGAAAAGAAGAATATCGACGTTGCAGAGAAGGATATAGTGTAGGAAAATATAGAATTACTGGCGATCACTATTTCTTTTTGAATTATTATCGAATGCAAACAGTTCTTGAAGGGGCTGTTGGAGGTTCTGGACGTAAAGAATCATTTCCAGGATTTTTATCTAAACAATATGAATTCTTTCATTATTTGGAAATGGCCGAAAAACTTCACAAGGATGTTTGTATATTGAAAGCCAGAGGTGTTGGTTTTTCTGAAGTTATTGCGTCTTTATCTGTGAGACCTTATACAACAAATCAGAATTATAACGTTCTCCTTACATGCGCTGCTGACAATAAATTAGCTCCATTAAAGAATAAATGTTGGAAACAAATGGACTGGTTAAATACCAATACACAAGGTGGTATGAGACATGTTCGACAAGTTTTAAACAATAATGATACCAAACGTGCTTCTAAGATTACAAAGGATGGTACTGAATTTGGCTGGATGTCTCAGGTAAGAGCTGTTGTGGCAGATACATCTGATAAGGTTAGAGGTGAACGTGTTGATCGTTTATTCTTTGAAGAAGCAGGTAGTAATAACAAACTTGCAGAAAGTTGAATTAAAGCGGATGCTCTAGTAGCATTAGGTGGTATTCATTTTGGTGTACGTATTGCTGGTGGAACAGGCGGTGAAGATATTGCTCTACAAGGTCTTTCTGATATTTTTATGGATCCGGAAGCATTTAATGTTCTCCCATTTAAAAACTATGATTCGCAAGACGGAGAACCAGAATTACGTGCATTCTTTATTCCAGCACATAAATTCGCTCTGAGTTCTGAATATCTCGATTCTAGAGGTGTTACTGATCATATAAGATTCAAAGAATACTATATTGCACAACGTAAAAAATTAACTGGTGATAAATATTTATCTGAATGTGCTGAACATTGTTTTATTCCAGAAGAAGCTCTTTCTAAAACTGGTGAAAACATCTTTGATGCTGAATTAATTGCAGCTCGAATGGCTCAAATTCTTACAAAGAAAGATTACACCGAACCAAGAAGAACTGTTCTTACATGAGATAAAACTACGGATAAGTTATACGAAAAAGTTAATTCTTTTGAATCTCCTGCTGGAAATGTTCTTGTAGTAGAACCGCCAATGCTTGCTGAAGATGGATCTACATTTAAAAATTTGTATGTTGCAGGTATTGATGCTATTGATCAAGGTTCTGATGAATCTGCAACAGATAATGATGTTTCGGATTTTTGTATTGTTATAAAAAAGAGAATTCGAGGTATGGATGACCCAAAATATGTTGCGATGTATAAAGCAAGACCTAGAAGAATTCGTGAAGCGTATGAAACTGCACATAAACTTTTAGTATGATATAATTGTCAAGCCATGCTTGAATTTACAAAAATTTCTTTTCAAAAGTTCTTGCAAGAACGAAAAGCTGATGATTTATTAATGAAAAGACCGGAATTTGCAGTATCTACAAGGGCACAAAAACAAGTAACAAAACGATTAATTGGTGTTCCTGCTACAGAAGCGGTGATTAAACATGGATTGGAATTAGTTGCCGCATTTCTTGAAGATTATTGACCAACTATCGATTATACCGATATGTTAAATGAACTTCTTAAATACTCTTATGCTAATAAGCGCAAGTTCGACATTATTGCTGCTATGGAAATGGCAGAAATTGGAGATGAAGCCTTATTTGGATTAAATCCTGCTAAAGTTGTTGATATATCATCACAATGAGTTGATTTTGGATGATATAGAGATGAATCTGGACATTTACATCATGGTGCAATTCCAAAACAAAATAAATACGAAACACGATGACGGACATAGAAGAAGAGATTAGACAAATAATCAATGATGCAACGGAACGAGAATATATTACCAAACTGCACGTTAGACAAGATGGTGATATATGGACTCTCTATCTTTATTTGAATAGAGAGCTCGTTCCGATGGTCATGTCTAAACAGGGTACATACGAGGATTTCAAAAAGTTTGTAAAACGTGAAATGAAGAAAAGAAGGCTTCATGAAGTTAAATATTGAAAGACAACAAGAGAAATTCCTGTGCTTGTTTGTAATGACGATGGTGAATTAGAATTAGGATGGTAAAAGAAAAAGAAATTGAAAAAATCAACAATTGTATTGGTGATTTAGTATATGATAAAGTAGCTTTGAAGAAAGCTTACAATTATTATCACGGCGTGAGAGACGCTGAACAATTTAGACATATTGAGGAAAATTACGGTATCGGTGTCCCAACATCTGTCGGATTCACTCCATTGATTAAGAAGCATATAGATGTGCTTGTTGGCGAATATCTTGAACTGGAACCTGATTTACAAATCACATGTAAGGATGACGAAACCGTCTCAAATATTTTTAGAGATAAGAAATTAAAAATTGATAGAGCTTTATATGATTATTTGAGAAAGTATCTACAAAATACTATTGTAAATATTCTTTTAAATAGTCAACAACCAATTAACGATCCTTTTATTGAAAAGGAAATGCAGCGGATTCAATCTGAAATCGAAAATACATTTGTTTCCGATTATGAAATTGCTGCACAAAATATTTTAGCATACATTCGTTCCTCTCGTAATATTGATTTAAAAAATAAAATGAGGGAACTTTTTACAGACCTTCTTATTGGAGGAATTTGTTATTATCGGACAAAACCGAAAGGTGATGATATTGGATTAGAAATTCTTAATCCTCTTGATACATTTATTGAGAGAAACCCAAATGAATTTTATCTTAATAAATCAAGAAGAGCTGTAATAAGAAGATGGATGACAAAAGAGCAGATACTTAATGAATTTGCAGACGATCTTGGAAGAGATGCTGTAGATAAATTAAATGAAATGTCTTCTAGACGAGATCGTGGAGATAGAGCTATTATTGTAAGATCTACAGGACCGTTATATGATGATAGAGGTGGTTTACTTGGAGATCCTCATGAAGAAACTCCTGGTATTATTGCTGGTAGAGAAGTTCATCCATTATTCCCATGAGATGACACTGGTCAATATAGTTATCACAATTCTGATCTTATTGAAGTCTATGAATGCGAATGACTTGAATGGGACAAAACACAACGACGTTCTGTACTTCATTATGGTGTAAAGATTGGAGAAGAAATCTACATTACTCCAGGAGAATCAGAATATTATATTCAAAATAGAGCAAATCCTAAAGATGTTTCTTTAAACATTAATGGAATGTTCTTTAACGATAAGAATGGACAACCTTATAGTCTTATGCAGGCTACAATGTCCTTGCAGGATAAATATGATCTCTTACTTTACTCCAGAGATAATCTTATTGCTACTAGTGGTACTGTAGGAGATTGGATCGATATTGCACATATTCCTGTAGCATTAGGGGTTGATATGCCAGAGAGAATTATGAAATGGCAAGCATATAAGAAGAACGGAGTTGCTTTATATGATTCTTCTCAAGAAGGTGCTCAAATAATTAATACGACTTTTAATGGATTTGATGATACAATAAAAGCACAATCAATTCAGGCAATTCAAATTGCAATCGATAGTGTAGAAGCTCAAGCATCTGCTATCACTGGAGTGTTTGCTGAAAAACTAGGACAAATTGAACAAAGGGATGCAGTAAGTAATGTAAAAGTTGGAATTCATCAATCAACTTTACTTACAAAACAATATTTTCATGCGATGGATTTAATGTATAAAGAAGCAAATTATGATCTATTAAATGAAGCAAAAGTTGTTTATAAAGATGGAATTACAGGTACTATTATTTTAGGAGATAGACTTGTAAAAACATTTACTGCTTTACCTGAACACTATACATTAACTGATTTTGATATTCATATTGAAGATAGTTCTGAATCATATCATATGCGAGAACAGCTACAAGCTAATGTACCAGAATTAATTAAAGCTGGACTAATTGATGCTGCTGATTTAGTTGAAATAACTCGTGCAAAGAATATGACGCAATTAAAGAGATATATTAATAAAGCTCTTGCAACTAAAAAAGCTGAAAACAATATGATTCAGCAATTACAACAACAAGTTGAGCAATTGACAAGTCAACAAAAACAATATGAAAAACAAATTGGAGATTATGAATCTCAAATTCAATCTCTACAAAAACAAATACAATCCAATTCTCAACAAAAACTCAATATTGAACAACAGAGAGTTCAGATTGAAGATAGGGTTGCTCGTGATAAGAAGGATTACAATGATAAACTTATTGAAGTTAAAGAAAAACAACTTCAAGCAGAAATTATGCAAATTAGAGATGGTAATCCATATAATGATCAAATAAGAGACGTATAAAATGGATAGTCGATTAAATATAACACTTAGTGCTGATCCAAATGGTAATCTTGTCATAAAAGATAGTACTAATTATTCTGAATGAGAAACAGATGTATCTAACCATACAGCTATAGAACGTTTGTTGGATTATAATTCTCAAGTTATTGAAACTAAAATATCAACTCTTCCAAATAGCATTGATTCTGCTTTTGACTTGGTATCAGACGGAATGTATATTTATCAAAAACTAATACTTCCGACTGAATCTCACGATGGAGAAGATACTTGCTACTATGAAGACGGAAAAATATATTGGAATGGCGAAGTTGCTGCATTTGAAGATGTTTGGTGTTCAAAATCAGATATCTTAAATGTGTTCTGGTTTGACGATGTTTTCTTTTCAATATTTAATCTTGTTAAATGTTTTATTATTACGGAAAACAATCGATTAAATAGTATTTTTGAAAACGGATGTAGGATACAATGTACAAGTAATCCTTATGCAGCAAATGCAGATTTTTTAGCTAGCGCCTTATTTGTTCTTAGGTATTTAATAAAACAAAATAAATATTTAGAGGCACAGTCATTATTGAATCGTTTACAAACGTGTAGTGGTTTATGTAAAGATGTTAGAAAGTCATTAAAAGAATGTGGTTGTGGAGACGATTAATGAACGTTTATATGAATTGTTCATGGACGAGTTAAAAGAACTTGAACTTGGACATGGCTATAATTATAAGAGACTGTCTTATATGAGAGCTACAATTACAATGCTACTTTATCTAAGATACGCTGTATTAAGCAACGACGAGATATTAAGAGTTTTGGCATCTTATGAGTATTTGTAATTAAATATATAAGACTGGGAAGATATTGAAAATATAATAAAAATGGATATAAAATTCAATTATAGTGATACTCTTTCTACATCAACTTCTCAGGATGATCTTGAATTAGATTTTTCTTCAAAAGATAAAACCTTAATAAGTGCAAAAGATAGTACACCTTTTACATTTCCAACTGCTTTAAATACAAATACTGATGTAAATACAGACGATGTAATTTCTAGTTCAACTAAACGAGATATCATTGTAAACATTGAACCATCTGAAGTATCATATGTCACAAATCATACTAGAGACTTTTATAGAGGACGTTCTTTCAGATATGCGGGAATTTGAACAAAAGGTGTACACTATATTTCTGATGAATATGTTGTAGACTTTGTTGTAAAAGACAATGCCTTATTGGCATGTACTAAAAGTCATATGTCTTCTACTGCAAACGAACCATCAGATTGAGTAATTGATGATAAAGGTGAGAAATACGGTATTCTTTCTGAATATTGAGATTTAGTTATTACTGGTGTAAGTGGTTCCCCAGGAGAAGAAGGTGGTGTTTATCTTCCTAGTTATGATGAAGAAAATGATCGTTTGGTATGAACATTAGTTCCAACAGAGGATTTAGAAAGTCCAATATATGTATATCTTGGTATTAATGAAAAGATTCAAAACGCTATTTCTCCGTTACAATCAGAAATTGATGGAATTCAAAACGATATTACTGATATTAGAAGTGATATTAGTAATTTAAATGGAGACATTAGTAATCTTGAATTAATTACTACTCACATATCATCTGATATATCTGGAATAAATAGTAATCTAGATTCTTTAGAGCAACGCGTTTCTGATAACGAGGGTAATATTGGACAGTTATGACTAACATCTAAAGAGTTTGGTGTTAAAATGTCCGATTTAGAAGGAAATGTCGGACAATTAACATTAACGGCTAGAGAGTTTAGTGTGCAGATGGAAAATATGCAAGGTGACGTTGGTCGATTGTGATTAACTGCACAAGAATTTGGTGTTAGAATGTCTAACGCAGAAGGTGATGTTTCCTTACTAAAGCAAACTGCTGATGAAATTCAGACTCGTGTAGAAAATGCAGAGGGTGATATTTCTCAAATACATCAACGCGCTGATGAAATATGAACGCAAGTTGAAAATAATCAAGGAGACATTTCTCGTATATCTCAACGTGCTGATCAGATTCAAACTCAGGTTGAAAACAATGCTGGCGACATTTCAAGAATAACACAACGTGCTGATGAAATCTCTTCACAAGTAGAAAATGCACAAGGTGATATTTCTAGAATTCAGCAAAGAGCAGACAGTATTGAATCTACTGTACAAGATGCACAAGACAATATAAGTCAAATTAGACAAACTGCTACTGAAATTTCATCAAGAGTTGAAAATGTTGAAGGTGATATAAGTCAAATAAGACAAACTGCAGATGAGATTTCAACTAGAGTAGAAAACAATGAAGGCGACATTTCTCAATTACGTCAGACTGCTACTGAAATTTCAGCCACTGTTGAATCAAATAAAACTTTAACTGATGGCGCAATTGCTGAAAACAGATCTTTGATTTCTCAAACCGCTGAACAAATTAGAACAGAGGTCGCATCTAATGTAACAAGATTGGATGGCGAAATTGAACAAAATCGTTCTGAAATTCGTCAAACTGCGGAAGAAATAACAGCAACTGTTGAAAGAAATAAACAGGAAACAGATGGAGCAATTGAATCTGCTAAATCAGAATTTAAACAAACTGCTGATGAAATTTCTGCTACTGTTGAGAGAAACAAAATTGATGTTGATGGTCAGATAGAGTCTGCAAGGTCTGAAATAAGGCAGACAGCTGATGAAATATCAGCAACTGTTGAAGCAAATAAGAAACAGACAGATGGTTCTATTGCAGAACTAAGTTCAAATATTACTCAGACTGCAGAACAAATACGTTCTGAAGTTTCTGCACAAATAACTGATATAAACGGTGAAATAACAGAAACTAGGTCTGAGATACAACAAACCGCATCTGAAATTACAGCTACTGTAGAAGCAAATAAATCTGCAACAGATGCTTCTTTATCTAACTTAAGTTCTGAAATAAAACAGACCGCTGAAGAAATTTCATCGACTGTAAATGCAAATAAAGCAGAAGCTGATGGTTCAATATCTGAACTTAGTAGCCGTATTACTCAAACTGCAGAAGAAATAAGTTCAACAGTTGAAGCGAATAAAAAGACTACTGACGGACAAATAGAACAATTAAGTTCTAATATAACTCAAACTGCATCTGAAATTAGATCGGAAGTTAGTGCCTCTGTTACAGATTTAGATGGACAAATACAAGAAACAAAATCTGAACTTAAACAAACAGCTGAATCCTTTGAAACTAGAGTTTCGAACACAGAGGGACAAATTTCTTCGATTAATCAGGATGTCGATAGTATAACAGCTAGGGTTTCTAACAACGAAGGTAAAATAGCACAACTTGAAATTGATACAGATAGTATTTCAGCCGAAGTAAGTGATTTATCTGCTGATTTTGGAGATTATCAAGGAGTAATGACAAATGTTATTGAAAATCTTCAAAATCAAATTGATGGTGCTATTGAAACATGATACGCTGAAGGTGAACCTGCATTAAATAAATATCCTGTAAGTGATTGAAGCCAAGAAGATTATGTTAATCATATTGGTGATTTATATTATGATAAACAGACTGGAAAAGCTTACCGATTCATGTTAGATGAATCACAAGATCCGGCTGTATATAAATGAACTGAAATCCAAGATTCAGATATTGCAAAAGCTCTTGGTTTGGCAGGAGAAAAGAAACGAATCTTCGGAACCACACCCACTGTACCATATGATTTAAATGATCTTTGAGTTAAAGATAGAGAGGTTACTGTTGACGGGATAACAGCAACTGTTAAGGAAATATATCGATGTGTACACGCTCGTGTCGCAGGAGAAACAATTGATCTCACAAACGACTGAGCTCCTGCCGACGACTATAGTACTACTGTAAATAAAGCTAATTTTAAAGTTCTATCTGATGCAATTTTAGGACAAGTTATTGAATACACATATAATAACGATGGAACTATTAGTAATGCTACTAAGGGTCTTATTAAAACTACCGCAGATAGTGTTAGATTAGCTGTTGTTGAAGGTGCGGTTGGAGAAGATGGTGTTATTACAAATGCATTATTACCAACAGGTATTGATATTATTAATGGAAACATTACATTAACAGCAGATCATGTTAAACTTCAGAACCAAGGTGCAGTTACTGGTTTAGAATTAATAACAATTGGAGAAGCTCCAAATCAAAGAGTTGTTATAGACACAGCTAGTCTCAATGTTAATGGAATATTCTCTACATCTCCTGGTAGTGTGTGAGCTGGTATACAAAATGATATAGAAGATTATGTAGATACTGCTGCTGGTGATGCACAATCTGCTGCTGAAGCAACTGCTAAAGGATATGCTGATACTGCTGAACAACAAGCAAAAAATTATGCAGACCAAAAAGCTTCTGGTGCGATTACTAGTGCAAATACTTATGTAAATACGCTTTTATATGGTGAGAACGGTGATGCAAGTGATCCAAAAAGTGGCAGTATAGCATATGCGATTAATACGCTTGGTACAAATTATGATAGTCTTGATACAAGATTATCCGATATGGGGTATCTTGCAAAAGCTTTGTGAGATGGTGATACAGCCGTAGCTGGTGGATTAATTGCATCATCTTTAATTCAATTAGGTAGTAAAACATATAATGGTTCTGATACTGCAATTAAAAATACAGATGGAACGATTACTCCAGGAGAACTTAACAAAAATACTTGAAAAGTATGAAGCGGCTTGAATGGTGTTTTTATGCCAAATGCACATGGCAATGGAATAGCCGCCTGATATGGTGGAGCAATGCTTGACAGATATTATTCTGGCAATACAGATGCAAATCGTGCAGCAAAATCATTATTTAGATTTGATGGTTCTGGTTATTTAGCAAGTAATAATCTCCGTTGAGATGCATCTGGTAATCTTACTGTAGATGGATATATTCTTACACATGAAGTTCAGTTAAAAGATAATAACGGAAATATAACTGCGGGTATCAGTGGATTATATGATAGTAACAAAATTGGTAACGGTATAGCTGCTTGATATGGTGGTCAGAAGAAAGATTTACGTGATGATGATTACGCTGATGATCCAACTGCAGCAGTATCTTTGTTTAGAATGGATGGTTCCGGATATCTTTCAAATGGCAGAATAAGTTGGGATGACACTGGATCTTTATATATTGATAAAAATGTAGTTATCGGAGACAATAATGAGACTTTGAACAATCTTGTTCAAATGCTTGCCGATTTCTACTCTTGATTTGAAGTTGTAGATAAAGTAAACGGTCAGTATATTACCATTGACGGAGTTAGAAGAAAAGCATTACATTTAAAGACCGGCACAGATGTAGAATTAGCAGGTTTATATGCAGATGGATTTATATCTGCAGGAGGTCTTTCAACAGGTGGAGGTTCAGAAGGAGTAAGTCCTACTGGAATGTGGGATCTTTTAAATGCACAAACAAATGAGCAGATTAATAAGACTCACTTAACTAATGCTTTATCTGGTTATATAAATACCATTACTAATTCTGGAACCGGTGATTTTGTAACTTCTATTTCCAAAACAAATTCTACTTTAACTGTAACATACGGTAATTTCCCTGAATCTATCAAGAATCCACATTCAATAACAATTGGTAGTAAATCTTATGATGGAAGTGTTGATGTTACAATTTTAGCTAGCGATTTAGGTATATCATCTTGAGCTACAGCTAATACAAAACCAAGTTATGGGTTATCTGAAATTACTGGAACGGATGATTTACAAGAAATTGAAATATTAACTGGTGTAGGTTTTTTAAAGAGAGGTACCAATAACACATGGTCTCTTGATAATAATACATATTTAACTACTGGCGATGCTGCAAGTACCTATCAACCATTAGATGACGATTTAACTGCAATAGCATCAATTTCTATTGGAACTGGTTTATTAAAGCGAACTGTTTCTGGAAACACTGTTACTTGAACAATTGATACAAATAAATATATTACTGGTAATCAAACGATAACTCTTTCCGGAGATATTTCTGGATCTGGTACAACAAGTATTACTACTACAATTGGGGAAGGTAAGGTAACTAATGATATGCTTGCCGGAAGTATTGCTAATGCAAAATTAGCAAATTCCAATATTTCAATTAATGGAAGTTCTGTATCACTTGGAGGATCCTTTGTTACTGCATCAATTACTGGTGGTACTGCTGGACAATCCACTGTTTCTACTGGAGCCGAAACCATTAGCATTCCTTATGTAACAGTAAATAAGTATGGTATTGTTACTGCATATGGAACACATACCCATACAATTAATGATTTACCAAATAGTGCTCTAAAGAACTCAAAAATTACTATTGGTACAACAGTATTTAATTTAGGTGATAGTTCTACAACACTTGCAGGTCTTACTAAAATAACATCTACAACATATTCTGCTGGTGGTAAGTTAGAAGACGATGAGACTGAATCAACAATAACGTATGATGCTGCAAATCATGCATGAAAGATCACTGGAAATATTTATGCAACTGGTTTCGTTTCTGCTGGTGGATTAAGTACATCTGGTTCTGGTGGAAGTAGTACATCTGTAGCATTTGTTGATTATGCTGCAATTAAAACACTTTCAACAGATGATTCATTTACTACAGCTACAGCTTGAGCAACTCATTTGCTATATCAAGATATTTTTGGTAGTGGAAGTTCAACAATTGCTTCTAGAATTAGTGCATTAGAGAACAGTAGTATTAATGTAACATATACTGCAAGTCAATCATCAGGTACTTTACTTGGTACAATTACAATAGATGGTGATGCTAATAAAATATATGCTCCAACGATACCTACATCATTAAAGAATCCAAAGGCTCTTACATTTGGTTCGAAATCTTACGATGGTAGTGCAGAAAAAGAAATTAAAGCTGAAGATCTTTCCGCATGTGTTATCGGAACAGTAGTTGGAACAGTAAAAATAACAACTTAATAATATGGCACAAGTTACAAGAGATATTATACAATTAAAAAAGACTGAAACTGGTGATATATTTTATCCAGAAACACATGTAGATGCAGTTATTGGATTGAATGGAAATAAAGATGCGAATACTGTCCTTGCAGCTCCTAATGGGGCTGCAGGGAAAGCATCTTTCCGAGCACTTGTTGCTGCTGATATACCATCTTTAACAAAGAGTAAAATTTCTGATTTTCCTACAACATGAGCTCTTGCCAATGTTACAGACGCTGATAATTTAAAAGCGATTGAAGCGATTACGGGTACATCTGGTGTTTTAAGAAAAACTGAAGGTAACAATTGAAGTTTAACAAGTGTAGCTGATTCTTCATCTGCATCTGCTATTAGCACTAATCCACACTTTGTTACAGAACGAGATGTCTATTATGGATTACCTAAGATTAATAATGCACACACTTATACATCTAACAGTACTTATTATGCTCCAACTTCAGGCGGTACTTCAAATCACATTTTAATTGGAAATGGAACAACTGCTGCTCCTGAATGAAGTTCATTTACATTAACTGGTACTGCAAGCGCATCATATAATTTAGCAACAATTGCATCTAATGCATCAAATGGTAATTCTGCTTACAACGCCCTCGGGAACTACGTCCTGAAGGCGGGCGATACGATGACTGGAGATTTGACTATCTCAAAAACTGATGGTGCGACTTTAACAATTACTAGCGGTGCTGGTGCTATAAATAAAAATGCAGGAAGTATTTATTTTAGAGGTTCTACGGCATATGATGCGAATGGATTTTTAATTACTTCTGAAGCACAAGGTTCCTGTGGAAGACAATCTTTAAATTTTTATTCATCTAATAATACAAATGGTGGTAGTGGCACGTATCCTGCAATTTGAAAAAGAGCTTTACGTATAGCATACACAGGAGGTGTCATTGTTGGTAATAGTACTTCAGGAGAAGAATTTTATCCTACATTTTATGCTTATGGTGATTCACAATTTGGCATAGACGCACACAATGTCAATGTATTAGTAAAAGGAACGTTAACTTTATCTGGAACCACAAAGAAAATTTGGTTTGGAGACACGTATTTTCTTGAATTAGATGCTAACGGGCTTCATACTAACGCTGGTTTCTATTCTGATAGTTTCGTATCCGCAGGAGGATTATCTGAGGGTAGTGGAACATCTGGTGTTAATTTAACAGCAGTATGAGAGAACTTAGTTGCAAATACTGGAGAAGGTCAGAATAAAAAGATTAATGTTGCACATATTCCTGATTTATATGTAACTCTTGTAACAGCACAAACTGTTTCTGCAAAACACACATTCAGTTCTGGATTAAATCTTAATACTGCTACTAGTTGAGCTAATTCTGATAGAGCTTTGTATTTTGCAGCAGATGGTGCACAAGACAATTTAAGATATTATTATATTGATGATAGTAAGGGATTAACATATAATCCTAATACTGGTGCATTAAAAGCTGGTAGTTTTATTAAACGCGGTGGAACATCTGCACAATTTTTAAAGGCAGACGGTAGTGTAGATGGTAATACTTATCTTACTTCAGAAACAGTCACCAAGGCAATGGTTGGTCTCGGGAACGTGGAGAACACAGCGCTCTCTACCTGGAGCGGCACAAACAAGATTACCACTCTCGGCACAATCACTACGGGGACCTGGCAGGGGAGCAAGATAGCGAATACCTACCTCGCCAACTCCACTATCACCATCAACGGGAAATCGACCTCCTTGGGCGAATCATTCAATACAGCGTCTATCACGTCCGGTACTGCTGGTACAAGCTCCGCTACGTCCGGTCTCTCCATTTCCATCCCGTATGTCACGCTGAACGCTTACGGTATCGCCACGGCCTACGGAACGCACACGCACTCTATCTCGACGGCAAATATCACCGCAGCGATCGGCAGCACCACCTACGCCCCCTGGCACGCGGACGGCTACCTGCCGCTTTCCGGCGGCACGATGAAGGGAAACATTGTGCTCAACAACAATATTTCCATCAACGGGAAGACGAAGGACGATACGGTTTACAGCCTGATCAAAGTATCCACCGCAAACAATATTGTTGTTGGTAGTACGAGTAATACGAACAACACGAATATCTGTGGTACTACAATACAGTTCTATGCCCCGACGTCGGTAGTTGCGAAGTTCACTTCTACGGGACTGGGTGTCACGGGCGCGGTCACGGCAAGCGGATTGGGAACGTTCGATACCATCACGCTGACAAACACAAGCGCTGCCGCACATATCAATTTCTCCCGCGCGTCGTGGAACTACTTGAACGCCCCGACAGGAGGTGCGGTCTGCGTGTCTATCGGAGGCGCCGGTTCGGCTAACACGATTTTCGCCGCGAACGCCGACGGTATCAGGCCCGGCGCGACGGCCACGTATGACCTGGGGACAAGCGCGGTGCGGTGGAACAATATCTACGGGACGAATGGCGACCTGGCAGGGACGCTGAATGTAGCCAGCACATCCACCTTCGGAGATACTATCACTGTAGCCAACAGGAAATACCTGAACTGGTACGGAGTGGATGGTACTACGGCCTATAACGTCCTCGGGGTAAACAACTCTGATGAACTTCTCGTAGGTTATGGAATGCGGGCGGCCAATAAGACTACCGTCTATGGCAATCCTGTGAACATCAACGTGAATGGGACCAACGTCGTCTCCGTCACGGCGACGGGGTTATCCGTTACGGGGGACGCGGACCTCTCCGGAACGATTACGATGAATGCCGGTAACGCAATCAGATGGATCAATTCAAGTTCTACGAGCTGTACAGTGATTTCTCTTGGGTCGGGTGATAACGTGTATCTCGGTTACGGCGCATCTGCACAAGGGAGTAATATGCAAATATACGGTGCGACTATTCCTTTCTATACGAGTACCGCGCGGACGCTTACCGCGACCTTGAATTCTACGGGTTTTATCCCCGGCGCCAACAACACCTATAACCTCGGCTATGTGGATTCAACTACGTCCAACAATAGGCTTTGGGCAAACATCTACGGGGAACACGTGGAACTTGTGAGGACCGGAGGGGAGACCTTGACGTTGCGGGGAACGTCGCTTAACAACCAGACACATACAATCCTCTTCCGGGGCAATTCCGGGGACTCCAATGGCTTCAAGATCGAGACCACTCCGGCAAGTTCTTATGGCCGTCAGTCGCTGGGGTTCTACATATCCAATGTATCCTCTGGCGGCGCGCCCTACACTCCGGTTTGGAAGCGGGTGCTATATATGCCGTATACCGGAGGTGTGACAATCGGCACGTCAAGTGTCAGTCAGGATCTCACCGTTTACGGCAATATATATGCAACAGGACAAGTTACAGCAGGTACAGCATCTGATATTGCATTAAAAGACGATATTAGAAAACTTAATACAGATTTCGC
>JAFUFG010000222.1 GCA_017470045.1 Bacilli bacterium
AATGAACATTGCACGTGTTGATTATTACTTTGCCGTAATGTTATCTATTTTGGAAATGCCTTCTCGTGATGAGTGGATTATCGAATTAGTTCCTAGTTCTTGGGATAATGATCCTAAATTATTAAAAAGTGGTAAATTGCAAATTCCTGGAAATATGTGGTATATCGGTACTATCAATAACGATGATTCTACTTTTGCAGTTACAGATAAAGTGTATGACCGTGCTATGCCAATTGATATTAATGATAAAGGACAAGTTTTTGAACCAATTGATACTGATTCTATGAATATTAATAGTTCTTATTTAGAAGGGTTATTTGCTGAGGCTAAGAAAAAATATCCATTAACTAGTGAAATGGAAAATAAAATTAATGAAATGGATGATTATGTTATTAAACATTTCCGTATTGCTTTTGGTAACCGTATTGTTAAGCAGATGAAAGATTTTGTTGCTACTTATGTTGCTTGTGGAGGTACAGAGGTAGACGGAGTAGATTATTATATTGCACGTAAGATTTTACGTAAATTTGAACAATTGAATTTAGCATATATACGTGATGAAATAGATCCATTTATTGAATTTTTAGATAAGAGTTTTGGAAAAGAAAACTTTAATGAATGTAAAGAGTATTTGTTAAGACTTAAGAAAATGGTTTAGTAGGAGATGAGAATAGATGAATATAGAAGAGGAAGAAGAGGTTCTTGATGATAATGAGCTATTTCTTCATAATTTAAACTCTACTTTATACGTAAAAAAAGACTATGATATGAAGGATTTTGATTATGAATGGTTAGACATTATTGAAGATGTTATTCCCTATATTGATAATATTTTGCGTAATCCAAAAAGATTTATTATTAATGAAGAAGAAATTGTTAAAGTTGAACTTGCTCGTAAAGTTACTGTAGAATCTGTTATTCATCTTACTCAGCATACTAATTTGATTCAAAAAATTGAAGATAATGGTGATGTTAAACCTTCTAAAATATTGAATATCAATAAAGAAGAAAGTATGGATACTTATGAAAACCGATTTATTTTTACTTTGTTAAATAATTTAAGGATGTTTTTTGAAGATAGAATTGCTGCTACAGCAGGATCAAGTTATTGCTTAGATAAAAATGTTTTAAGATATGAAGCTAATACAAAGGTTTATGGTGAAGGATTAAAAATTTCAATTGATGTTAGCGATGTAACTAAGAATGTAAAAGAACATAGTGGTGATAAGAATAATATGACGCTTGAGGAGAGATTACGTAAAGCTAAAACACAAATTGATGGTTTTTTTGGTACTGAGTTGATGCAAATACTTGGAAAATTACATGTTGCACCTGTTAGAAGTCCTATAAAAAAGACGAATGTTATTTTGAAAAACCCAAATTTTAGAAAAGCTGAAGAGCTATGGAATTATATTCAAACGTTTGTGAGCAAAGATAAAAGGGAAAAAGAAAAAAGAGATTATTTTGATCGAGGCATTTTAAAAAATGAATATGATCAGGCTTTTTTGATGGCTTTTATTGCAAATAAAAGTTTTATTAGTAGTAGTAAAAATTCCACTGAAACTAACATGATTAATCAAATGATTTGGAGACTAATTGATAATATACTAGATACAGATCCATATTTATCTGAGGATCGTTTATTGGAGATGTTTGAAAAACAAATTCGTATTATACAGGAAAAGAATAGAAAAAGAGAAAATAGTATTCTTCATATTTTAGAGGATCGTTTAAATCGTGAGAATGAAAAGATGAATAGTATTATGATGTTGTTTAGAAAAGAGGATAACCATGAAGAAAGTATTTGATAATATATTTTTTAAAATTATTTTTGGATTCATTAAATTTTTGTTTATATCAGTGATTATTCTTTATTTAGGATTTATTCTTGTACAAAGAGTAACAGGTAATAAAAGTGTTTTTGGATATCGTTTATTTACGGTTGCTACTGGATCAATGTCTGGTGTTTATGAGATTAATGATGTTATTGCTGTAAAAGACTGTGATGTTAATAAACTTAAAGTTGGTGATGATATTGCGTATCGTGGGTCTCGTGGTGGCTTTGAAGGTATGTTAATTACCCATAGAATTATTAAGATTGAAGAGGCTGAAGGAAAAGCAGGTAAGATATTTACTACTAAGGGTGTTAATGCTCCAGTTGCAGACCCGTCTATTACTGATACACAGATTTTTGGTAAGGTAGTGGGAATCGTTCCAATTATTACTCCAATTAATCATATTGTGAAGACACAATTAGGATTCTTTTTATGTGTATTTTGTCCATTGGTATTTGTTATTGTTCTAGAAATTCTACAAACTATAACGGATATGAAAATAGAGAAAAATGAAATTCGTGAAGTAGAGAAGAAAGAAAAGAAGAAAAGTAAGAAGAAATCTACTAAAGATGTGGAAAAAGAAGATTTAGAAGAAAAAGAATCTAGTGAAGATGTGGAAAAAGAGGACTCAGAAGAAAAAGAATCTAGTGAAGATGCGGAAAAAGAGGATTCTAAAGAGGAAGAATCCACTGAAGATATGGAAAAAGATGATTCTAAAGAGGAAGAATCTACTGAAGATGCGGAAAAAGAAGATTCAGAAGCAAAAGAATCTACTGAAGATGTGGAAAAAGAGGATATAGTTGATGAGCCTGTTATTCGTGAAGTAATTGAAATTAGTAAAGATGAAAAAAGGGAAAGTGAAGCATATACTTCTGTTCCTGAAATTGAAGAGGATAAAACGGAAAGAGATAATATCGAAATATTGTAAGAGGTAAACTATGAAAAAGATACTGGAAAGGGAAAAGATAGAATACTTAAATAAAAAACTATCTCGTAAAAAATATATTAGTATTCTTTTAGCACTATTTACTTTAGGTGTTAATATTTTCGCTTGGTTTGCTTTTTCAGCTAATGCAGGATTGCAATTAGATGGTACTGTTGCTTCTTGGGATGTTGATTTTAAAGATAGTAATGGAGTTTCTACTAGAGATGTTGTGATTGAAGTAACTAAAATGAAACCTGGTATGGAAGAATTTAGTGAAACGGTTATTGTTGAAAACAAAAGTGATGTTACTGCTAATTTTACTTATGAACTTACATCTTTTTCATTGTTAGGTCGAGAAATTGATTTATCAGGAATTGCTGATCCTTTTACTTATATAAGAACTTATTATCCTTTTTCTATTGGAACACTTGCAAGTAAAGATGTTCTAAATGGAGTGGATGAATTAAATTTTGATGTTACTGTTAATTGGGCATATGAAAGTGCAACTCCTAAGTATTATGCTTTAAATGAAATCTATGATTTTAATGATACATTAATTTATTATAAAAAAGTTGATGATGAGTATATTGAGTTTAGTGCAACTTCTGATAATTATATTAGTCAGCGTAATTCATTATATTTAGAAAAAGATGATGCTGATACCTATTTTGGTATGGCTTGTAATACGTATGAAAAAAGTACTAATAAACCGTGTTTGCACTTAACAATGCGATTATTGGTAGAGCAAGCAAACGATTAAAAAAACATAGTGAGAATGAACTGCACCCCGTAGAGTAGACGACATAAAAAAGCAGTTTAATAAAAGTGCTATAGTACACTTCCGAAATGAGGTGTATTTTTTATGGCTTCAAATAGAAGTAAAATCAATTACAGTGGATAATGGATTAGAATTTCAAGCATTAGGACTAACTGCAAAAAGCTTGGAGTAAAATTATATAAATGTGATCCATACTGTTCTTTCCAAAGAGGAACAAACGAAAGAATGAATGCATTAGTAAGAAGATTTATTCTGAAAGGAAGTTCAATGAAAAATGTCACACAATATTATTTAGAGAATATTTCATTCGAAATTAACAGTATGCCAAGAAAAATGTTTGACTATAAATGTCCATATGATATAGAATTAAAACATAAATAAAAATGGTGCGGCTGAAATTACAATAAAGAAAACGAGAAAAATAATTTTTTCTCGTTTTAATTACTGCTTTTTTTATATTGTCTCCTATTTGGGGTTCCCATCAAAGAACTATGTTTTTTTAACTATTTTTTTGTGTGAAATGAATTGTTACTTTTATTTTTGTGTCTTTGTAATCTTCATTAATTGCATACTCTGTATCTGCTTGATTGTCCATTTGATTTGTTGCATCATCATTCCATTTAAAGTAGACTCGTATTTCGGTATCTCCAGTATTTTTAGTTAATGTACTAGTGATTATCCCTTCATCTTGAAAGGATGTTTTTACTCCATCTATTTCATATTCTGTAAATATTAAATCTAATAGTGGTGTTTCTTCATCTACTTCACTAGTAACTTGAAAATTAAAATCAACATCTACTTCTTCGGCATTAATTGTTAAATCAAAATATCCTGTGCTTCCTGGAGCAATGACTCCTTCTTTTACAAATTCGTTTGTTTCAAAAACTGGAGTAATTGAATTTGTTAATGTAGTCTTATTTTTTATTTCTTCATTATTTACTTTTATGTTCCAACTTGCTATTGTAGCATCTAATCTTCCTTCTAGTTTTCTTCGATATTTTGCATATGAGGCTTGTGATAAATAGAAAAGAGAAAATCCTACAACAATAATAAAGATGATAATAAAAATAATATCATTTTTTTTCTTCTGCATATTTCCTCCTTTTATTTCTTTCATTTTCCTCTATATTATTTTCCTTTTTCATAATCATTTTGATTAGGTAAAATATTTGTTCTATCTTTTTCATTGCTTGGATTTGTATATTCCGTAGTATTATTTATTTTTTGTCCGCTGGATTTCCAACAGGTTGTAAAAGAATTATTTTCATTTACTAAATTTAAAACTAAACCAACTAAATATGGAATAAAGAATACAATAATTGTTGCGATTGCAGCATTGAAAATTGCTTTGCCACCTTTATTTTTTTTGTCATCTGGATTGATAACTAGTTGTGTAAAGCTTTTTATTAGTGAAATTATTAATAAAATAGGCGCTATTATTTGTAGTAATGTTATTATTGCTTTTACAATTGTAGTAATAATTTTTACAGGACCAGTACAAGTAGCTATTATTTGTATCATATTTTTCACCTATTGTTATTATAACATAATCGAATTTTTTTTAATAGTATTATTTTGTTATCTTGTGTTAATATAGTAATAGGTGATTTACATGGAATTAGAGAATCAATTTCGTTATTTAGTTGGTGGTTATTATGGGGTTCGTTTGATGGATGAGTATCCTTTAAAAGAGTATATTTTAAAAGATATTGAAAACTATATTCGTGATGTTATTGAGGTTAATCCCATTGAGGATTTTAATTATCGCGAAGAAGCTAATAATGTACGAGATACTGTTAGTGATAAAGTTAAGTTACAGGATGCTTTATTAGTTCTTAATTTGATGAATGGACCAATGGACTTGGTTTTTATGATAAAAGATAGATTAAAAAAATATTCTAAGAAATAGTTTTACAATTATTTTTTTTCATACTATAATAGTTGATAATGAGGTGTTCGTATGGGTTTAATGGGTTGGATATTTTATTTTATATTAGGATTATTATTCTTTTTTATCATTAGCGTTTTGGAAAGAAAATTTCATATTTCTCGATTAGAAAAATTAGTTTTTTCTTTAATTCTATTGATGATTTCTGCCGGAATTTGTTTTTGTTATGCCATTAAGTATACTGATAATATTTTTCTGTCATTTGTATTTTTGATGATTATTGATGTAATATATAATAGTTATTTTGTTGAAAGAGACTTTTTTGATCGGAATGAGGGAAATATTTCTTATTATATTTTATTA
>JAFUFG010000223.1 GCA_017470045.1 Bacilli bacterium
ACATGTATATTCTCATCTGGTACTTGTTCTCTTAGAGTTTTAAGTGCTAATTCATGAGTGTTATTGGTCTCACTTAAGTGTGCTAATACGATATTCTTGGTATTTTTACCAATAATTTTCTTTAAGTATTTGGCTGTTGTAATATTCGATAAATGGCCTTTATCACTAATGACTCTTTCTTTTAAGAATCTTGGATATGGTCCATCCATCAACATTACTTCATCATGGTTGCTTTCAATGACATACATATCTAGTCCAACCATTTTAGCTAAATACTTGCGATTTAAATAACCAGTATCGGTTATATAACACATTTTCTTATCATTACTTTTTATTAAGAATCCTACAGAACAAGGTGCATCATGAGAAGTATGAATTAATTCAATTTCTAATGAATTAATATTAAATTCATCTCCTATGAAGGTACATCTTGGGTATGGGATATATTCTTTTATACTATCGTACATTTTTTCTGGGACATAGGCGTTTATGGTAGACTTTTTTATAATGGATGCTAGACCACTCGTATGGTCTTTGTGACAGTGGGTTATTAAAATTGCATCAAATTGATCAAAAGAAAGGGAATTTTCTTCCAACTTCTTTTTTAAAGTTAGATAGGAAATTCCCGCATCTATTATGATATTTGCATCATCACTTAAGATGATTGCACAATTTCCTTTGGAACCACTGGATAACATTTGAAACTTCATTTTAATAGAAATTCAAAGCGTTTAACGCTACTCCTCCCATATAAGGGTATCCTGTCCATAAACCAAAGTGTAAGTGAACTCCTGTTGCAAAACCGGTTTGTCCCATTCCACCGATTACTTGTCCTTTTTGTACTCGGTCTCCTACATTAACATAACGACATCCGTTACATAAATGGGCATACATTGTATAGTAACCATTATCATGACGGATTGTAATGAATTGTCCATTATCATATTTGTATGATGATTGAACAACTGTACCAGATTCTGCAGCGAAAATATTTGAACCATATCCACAACCTGCGATATCAGTACCATCATGTAGAACTCCCCAACGCCATCCAAATGGACTGGAGATTGTAGAACATGTTGCTGGCCATCCAAACATTCCTCTAGATGGTAACGCAGTACCATATCCTCCACCATACCATCCATCTCCCATTGGCTTGGTACCTTTTACTACAATTTCTTCTACAGGCTCTTTTAATACCTCTTTGGCAACTCCTACGACTGAAATTGTTTCTCCGTTTACTTTTTGAACTTTTTGAGTAACTCGGTTCATTCCTTTTACTCCGTGTTGTTTTACTTCAGAATAATTCGTATATTGATTTGGATCCTCTTCTGTCTTTGTTGTGTAATTTTGTTCTTCATCTTTTACAATGTGATCTTCTTCAATAATACTTACTTGTGGTTTTAAGATTCCTAATGTTACTTTTTGTCCTGTAAATAACATTGCATTGGCACTTGTAATTGTTGGGTTTGCGATTAAGAATTCTTCTGTTGAAATCTTATTGTTGAATGCTACGTCTTCAATCGTATCTCCATCTCTTACCTCATATGTTTTTTGAGGCTCCGTTGTACCAAATAATAGATACTTACTTAAATCTACCTTATCCATATAAATTGTTTGATTTACTGGAATATTTGTCTTTTTAATTGTGATTTTATTATCAATATATATTTTTTCAATTAATGTACCGGTATCTTCTATTTCTTTTTGAGTATTATTAGCGAATGCATTATAGTCCTCTTCTTTGATGAATGCTTTTACTGTACTATCAATTGCATCTGTAAATGTACTCTTTTTAATAACATAGATTGTTTGATTATCAGTTTTTATTGTTTTTCCAGTATTACTTTTCTTTTCTACACCTTTAATTGTGATTTGATATCCTCCAATGGTAAATGGAGAAATATCTTTAATCTTATTATAAATGTCTTTTACACTAGATACTTTATTGTAATAAGTTACTTCTTTTACAATATCTAGATCTGTTGGTGCATATACTTTTTTAACTTTGTATTTTTCTTTTATTTCTGCTTGTTTTTTATCGATATAATTTTCTAGTTCTAATTTCGATTCAATTAATCCTAACGATTTTCCTTTCAAGTATACACGGTATACTGTTTTTGGATTTTGAGTTAGTGTTGTAAAACCGGTTGTCAGAATCGTGCATAGAATTAACAGAACCCCTAATAACTTCTTTATCCTAGCCACTTTGTCCCTCCGCATTATCCTTTTCTCTTCTTAAATTTAAGAAGGTAGATGTATTCTTTTTAAATAATAGTTCTACAGTAGCAGTTGGTCCGTTACGATGCTTTCCTATTATTAATTCACTAATACTATTATTATCTTCTGTACGAGCTTCTTTATTGTAATAATCATCACGATATAAGAATGCTACGATATCAGCATCTTGCTCGATTGATCCAGATTCACGTAAGTCACTCATCAATGGTCGTTTGTCTTCTCTTGCTTCTACACTACGTGATAATTGGGATAGAGCAATTACTGGTATATTTAATTCCATTGCTAATGTTTTTAAGCTTCTGGAAATATCAGATACCTCTTGTTGTCTATTTGTTCCATAGTTCTTACCACCAGAAATAAGTTGTAAGTAGTCGATTATTACCAAGCTTAGTCCTTTTTCAGAACTTGCTAATCTTCTACATTTTGCTCTTATTTCTCCAATGGTAATACCTGGAGTATCGTCTATTACTAGATTGGTTCCAGATAATTGTGAGGAAGCCTCATTAATTCTTTTCCAATCTTGATTTAATAAGTTACCTGTTCTTAGTTTAAAACCTTCTAATTGTCCTAAACTAGACAAGATACGCATTGCTAATTGCTCGGCACTCATTTCTAAGTTAAATACAGCAACGGACTTATCTTGAGTCATTGCTACATGAGTTGCTAAGTTTAATGCAAATGCTGTTTTTCCCATTGCAGGACGTGCTGCAATGATGATGAATTCATTTGGATGTAGACCTGTTGTTAGTTTATCAAAGTCATACCATCCAGTTGCAAGTCCAGTGATTTCTCCATGATTTTCACTTAATCTTTCTAGATCAGCTTGTGTTTTTGCTAAAACATCTTTGATTGTACGAAATTCACTTGATTTTCTATTTTTTACAATTCCTAGAATCTTCTTTTCGGAATTATCTAAGATTTCATTTACCGTTTCATCAGTACGATATCCTTCTGATGCAATTTCCGTTGCTGTTTCAATTAATCTTCTAAGTAATGCTGTCTCTTCTACATTTTGGATGTAGTAGTCTACGTTACTAGCGGTTGGTACAAAGTTTACGACTTCTGTTAAATATTCTACTCCTCCAACTTCACTTAATTGATTATGATTCTTTAAATAACTTGTTACTGTTGTTAAATCGATTGGTGTCTTCTCTTCATTTAAAGCAATCATGCTTTGAAAAATCTTACTATTTTTTTCACTAAAGAATGATTCTGGTTGTAAAGATTCACTAGCCTTTTGTAATGCGTATTTTGATAAAAAACATGCCCCTAATACTGATTCTTCTGCTTCTAAGTTGTTTGGTAAACTTTTTCCTGGCATATTCTTCACCTCCTACTTAATTACGTG
>JAFUFG010000224.1 GCA_017470045.1 Bacilli bacterium
GAACTGGAGCACATTGACACATTGGGCCAGATATAGTAGCTATTGAAGGTCTTAGGAGATTAATTGCAAAACATGGGATGAAATTTCAACCAGGAGGTTCTGTGGAATATACACCTTATACACAAAAACATTTATATGCTTGGTTTAATGAACAAACAAATGATAGACAACCGATTGAAGGAAGAGGTGTAACTCTTATAAAATCAAAACCGAAAGAGTATCAAAAGCAATATAATCTATCAGATCCTCCAAGAGTAGACAATGGTTTTGATAAATGGTATCAATACGTTTCTACAACACTTGGATTAGACCCGAATCCTGATGATCCTGAACATCATTATGATTATCGTGGTTATTACGACGATCTTGTAAAACAAGGCAAACAATATGAAGTAATTCCAGAAGGTTTTCATTTCCCAGATACATATAAACTTCCCGGACATCCTACATTCTCTGTTGAATCTAAATATTATAAACCTGGAATGGATGCTGGACATTGAGAAGGAGACAAATTTATCGGTCCAAAAACAATTGCAGATCTTGCTAAATTTACAGGAAGTTTTGAAACATTTAATCCTGAAGCATATATGTTAAATACTTCTGACGGCAAACCTCAAACTCTTGCAGGATATGGAAGTGCAAATCCAGAAATAATTAAACTTGCGAAAGAAGGAAAACTTACAGAAGAAATCGCAAGAAAAGAAATGCAAAGACATCTTCAACAAGAATATGATGATTGGATGAAATTAGTTCCTAACTTTAAAAATCTTTCCAGAGGTGTACAATTAGCCTTAGTTGACACGTCCTATAATGGAAAAGGCGTCGCTAGCACAATTCAAAATAGTCCTAAATTAATGAAGATGATTAATTCTGGAATAACAGATCCAAAAGAACTCGTTAAACAAATGGATCATTCAAAAACAGCTGGAGGTTGACTTGGTGTACGTTCTGCAGCAAGAAGAGCTATGGCATTAGATGAATATGATTGAGATTGGAAAAATGTAGATCGGTTTGGAAGACAAGTTGATTATACAAAATATAGAGGGCCAGAAGATTGAAAGGCCTCACCGTATTATAATAAATATTAAATATGATTGAAGAAGTAAAACGAATATTTGACGATATTAGAAATGCAATCATCGAAATGGGAGGTAATATTGATATATGTACATCTCCAGAAGATTACGATGAAGCTATAAAAACACTTGCTGGAAACAATGCTGTATTGTTTTTACCTGTATTTAAGCAATCTGACACAAAGCCTGCAAAACCAACAAAACAAATGTCATCAAATGAACCTACAGAATTTCCTGATGGATGGGGTACTCCTGATGGACTTGAAGGTAGTATTTGAATGTCTTATACAATTGTTGGACCCAATACAACATATATCCCTTGGACAGAACCATTACTTATTAATGGAATTGCTTCAGATGACGGTGGAGGTAGTAGTGGCGGAGAAGAAACTAAAAACTTAGAAGCCGGATCTACAAGGACATTTAATCTTTGCGCAGAATGAACAAGTAAAGAAATTATTCCAAAAACGCCTGCAAAAGATGCACTTACATGGAATGTAGTAACAAATATTTTAGAGGGTGATTTTGATGTAATTCAAGATGACGGTTATCCGCTAACTTGATCAACAGATAATAATCATATATCTGGACTATATACATGGTTTTCTTCAGGAACCTTTTTATTTAAAGACGGTTCTTTAATTGGTGATTGAACAGAACCAATTTGTATAAATGGCGTACGTGATGGCAAGGATGGTAAAGATGGACGCAATGGAGTTGATGGTGAAGATATAGAATTCATTTATAAACTTTGTAAAGATAAAAACGAAGCGGAGTCTTTAATTTCACTTGGTGCTCCATATTCGGATCCAAATCAAGATGATTATCAACCTACGGGTTGAACAGACCAACCTTATCCAGGTATCGACCCTATAAATTATAGGGTACAGTTAATGTGTACTAGAAAAAAGAACGTAGAAGATCCAAATACACATGAAAAAACGTGGGGTCCTTTTGTTGGACCAGTTGTTTGATCTTCTTGGGGTGAAGACGGAATGGATGGAGATGGTATTGAATATATCTTTAGAGTTGCTGCAGAAGATGAAGTAAACTATGTTGATCCAGAAAAAGGTATTTATGAATTAAAAGCAGAACTTTGACCTCCAACATGTGCTGGTACAGCAAATGATGGATGTGCAAGTGGTTATATTTCAACAATTAGAAGTAATGTTCAAACATCGTTAACAGATGACGAATTGTTTGAAATATACAATCAAGATGAATTTATTCCAGCAACAATTCCAGGACATATACCAAATGCGTCTGCAATTGGATGGGATAGAAACTGAAGCGATGACCCTTTAGATGTTTCTTATTCAAAACCATATGAATTTTGTTCCATAAGAAAATATGATGCAGATGCTGTAAACACCGATGGATCGTTGGGCAAATGAACTTGATTTACAAAACCAGTTTTATGGAATAGATATTGAGGAGCACGATCTCCTGTATTTTCTTCATTTGTATTCACAAGAAGTAGATTAAAACTTGGAGGAATGACGGATGAAGGACCTGGTGGTGAACCATATCTAAAAGGTGGTACTGTAGGACATCCATATCCAGATTCCGTAGATTATTCTAATACAGTTGACGGAAAAACTATTACAGAAAGAATTGTATGGTTTGATACTGTTCCGACAGCTCAAGACTTTGATGAACAAGGGTTAGATAAATCATTAGGTGTTTGTCCTGTTTGAATGACCACACGTTTATTCGGAAGTATTGATCCCGATGCAGAACTTCAAGATCAAGGATGGTCAAGTCCAACACTTGTAACAGACAATAAGTATTTTCAAGTAGAATATTCAGGCACAACAACAATTAATCCAAATGATGGAAATTTTAGACTTCCTAGACTCGATGAAGAAATAGAAGATGACACTCCTTTTTTGGATCCAAATAACGAAACCGAAGGTATTGACGAAGCAAAATGAAGACAGTTTTGTGTCCAACACGGTTTGGGTGTATGAGGCGATGAAAATGATATAGAGCATCCAATATGGATGGCTACTTGTCAGTTTTTAGACGGAAAGTGGACAGAATGGAATATTGTTCAAATAAAAGGTGAGGACGGAGCTACAATCTGAAATGCATATGCTTACACAAATGCAAAAGAGGGTTATGATTTAAGTACTTATACTGTTACTGGTGTAAGAACAATTGATTTAGACCAAGACGGAATAGGAGATACTCCAATTCCAACTACAACAACAAAACCAGCTGGCAGTACAGATCCAACTACTTATGTATGACATGATTCGTTTCCGTCCTTGTCAGATGGTGAAGTTCATTGGGAAGTTGTAGGTAAATTTGAGAAAATAGATAATGAAATAAAATCAATTGGTGGTTGATCTAAACCAAGGTTATTAGTGGACAGGAATGATTTTGAAATAATGACTTGTCCACATAAATATGCAACTGCTGCTGAAGCTAGAGCTGCAATCCCCAGTGGCTTTTCTAAACTAGGTGTAGATATTGAACCAACCTGATTAGCTTCGGCTGAAGCAGTCGGATGATTCGACGAACAATCTGATTATTTTAATAAAGAATATTTAGATGACCAACGCACTATACCGAATCCATATTATCATGTTGCGCCAATATATAAAGCCGAAAACCATGGTGTAAATAATGTATTTAGTGATAATTATTGGGTTGTAACCAAATGTGAAGCAGAAGATGGAAAAAATGGAGATTTTACATCTTTTGTATACACTAGTGCTGAAGACGGAATTGATTTAAGCGTATTGACTTTAACAGGAGGTACGTGTGAAAACCCGATTCCAAATAAAAGTACTTTGGATGGAACAGAATACACTTGACAAGATGCACCACCCAATACATCAAAGATAATCTGAGAAGCTCAGGCTAGATTTGTAGATGATGATGATCCGCAATGTAAGGGATGATCAAGACCTCGCAGATTGAAAGACACTATTGATTTTGAAGTAATGTATAGTGCTCATGATTATGGTAATGCAACACCTGTTGTAGGAAACGGAACCTATGATATGCCACCTGGTTTCAAGAAAAAGGCTTCGAATTCAGAAGATATTGATCCAACTTGGCAATCTTTAGCTTCTACTAGAGGTTGATACGATGAAACTTCAGATCTTCCAAGTGGACAAACAGCTAAATGAAGGGCACAAACCTGAATGCATAATGGTGTCTGACGCGATTGACAATTCGAACACATTGGTGGTGAAAAAGGGGACGATGGACGAGGCGTTGTAAGTACTACAAATTACTATATGTGATCTGCTAATGGAACCACACATCCTTCTGAGAGTTCTAGTAGTTGGAAAACAACAATTGCTACATTTGACGAGAGTAAACCATATCTTTGGACAAAAATAATTATAACTTATACAGATAATACATCAGAAGCGTTATATTCTGTATCTAGACAAGGTAAAGATGGAGATTTAGGACCAACTGGCGCTAAATTAAGAATGCGTAACTGAAGTACTACTTATACGAACCCAGATTCAGATGGACAAATTGGATGATTATCCGGAAGAAGAGATGATCCTGCATATGACGAAAATAATCCAGATGAGTATTATGATATTGCAATTTGACCAATAAAAAGTACAAGTATTACAATTCAGAATGCTGGTGAAAACGCTCCAAAATTATGACTTTGTAAAAAAAGACTTACTTATACAAATGTTGCAAGTCTTGTTCAAACAGAAGGTGCCGCAAAAGTTTATCCTGGATCTACAGCTCTTCAAGATTATTTTGTTCAAGCACAAGGTTGGGATTTTCTTGCTACAAATGTTCTGTTAGCAAATTACATTGCTGCTAATGATATTGAGGCTGGACGAATTGATGCAAACGAATTACATACTAATGACATTGGAGAAGGACACATAGATATTGTTGGAAACGACATTACATTAACGACTAGCGACGGTGCAAAAGGTTGCACGGTGTCTGGAGATCCGATAATAGAGATTAGTGAATATTCTGGTAACAACGGATTGCAACAAACATTATGAAGGAATAACATAAACGACGGTGGTAATATTGTAGACGATTACTCTTATTCCGGTAGAGTTGCCCTCGGAAACTTTACTGTAAACTTGGCTTCTGGAGATTCACATACACTAACGTTTGAATCTGGTTTAAGACCAGGTTTTACAATAGATTTCTATGCAGATGTTAATACATATTTAGGTGAACCTGTTGAATACGAGTTTGGGTTCGAATATAAAATTTATGCGAAAAATACACAAACTGGAGAAAAAACTCCAGATCTATTGGCTAACACTCAAGAGCCAATTACAGTAGGGACGACTAGTGGTGGACCTTGTGAAGTTTGACTTTCTAGTAACGACTTTTATTTATATGCAACTGATCCTGGAAACATTTTACGAAAGGCTCCAAATATAAGTAATGGTAATTATACATTATACTTTGAGTATTCTTTATATATACAAAGCGGAAGCCGTCCCGACATTGAACCAAAAAGAGTCTATTTGAATCAAGATGCCAGCTCTTTATTAAAATATGAAAAGACACAAGGCTCTGGATCGACAACTGTTGGTGATTCACAATTAACAGAAATTGGATCGAATGGTTTCCAACACATCCTCGATGCAAACAATTATTTTAGAGTTATCACACAAGTTGATTCTAATAACAATAAAACGTTGATGATGGAATTCCTTACAAATGGAACGCAAGGTATTCAAATAACAAAAGATGGAATTAAATATCGAAACGGTAGTAATTGAGAAAATTTAACAACACCGTAAAACAAAAAAATCCCGAGTACAATTAAGTACCCGGGATTTTTATTTATACCAACATTAAGTACTATTTTTATTCAGAAGTAACAGTTACTTTACAAGAAGCAGATTTTCCAGCAATAGTTGCTGTAATGTTAGCCGTGCCAGCTTTAACACCAGTAACTTTACCAGAAGAATTTACAGTTGCATTTGCAGTAGCAGAAGATTTCCAAGTAGGAGTTCCAACTGCAGACGGAGAAACAGTAGCTTTTAAAGTAACGTTTCCTCCAACAGCAATAGATGCAGTGGTTTTATCTAGTGTAATTTTCGCGCCTTGTGTTTTTTCGTAAGTGTCGGTTACATTTTCCTCTTTCACATAAGGATCATAAGCAAATTGACCACTAAGGTCTTTGTTAGAAGAAAGTTTTGCAGGTTTTGCTTTTGCGGTTGCTGCAGCAGTTTCTTTTGTGTAAATTGTTTGTAAATCGTTAGCCATAATTTTATGAATTAATATTTAAAATCTTTTTTATTGCGTTTATATGTATTTTTGTTATAACATCTCTTCCTTGTTCAGACATTAAAAATTCGCAATCTATCTTATTATCTTGAAATAGGTTTTCTGTTAAAATGGCAGGGCACCAACTTTTATAAAGAATTGTAAAATCAGATTCGTAATCATAATCTCCATCAGACATATCTTTTCTTACTGACATCCCATATAAAAGAAGCAATTTCTCAGCTTCTTTATAAAAAATATCGGCATATGCATCTGATTTTGTTTTACCCTTAGTTGTTCAAACACTTCATCCTCTTGCAGGCATTCATTGCGTACCATTACCTGAAGCATTTGCATGTACTGAAATTAATAAACAATGATTCTTTCCAAATTTCTGACAATACCTATTTACTCTATTTGCTCTTGTAGATAAAGCAATATCTTGATCTACCTCTGGTGTTATTATTTTATAACCAATGTTTAGCTTTTCTAATTCTATTGAAATTCGTTTTACAATATCTCTTGCAAATTCATATTCAAAAAACTGTTTCCCATTTTCAAATACAGGGGAGCGTTTTCCAGGAGTAGATTTTGCATGACCATTGTCTAGTAAAACTCAAAATCTATAACCTGTAACGATTGCTGGATTTAATTCATTATCATTTAACATATATTATTTATTTTTCATAATATAACTCCTTCACTTTTCTCTCAATCTTTCTCATTTCAGAATTTGCTTCGATTTCTCAAGGCCTTTGAAAATATGGTGTTTCTTTATCATAAAATACACCTTTTCATTCAGCCCCACCTTTAACAAGTTTTAGTTCTCCTTTGTCATACTGTTTTAAATGGACCATTTCATGACAAAGAATAAGTAAAAGATTTCCTGCTCCAACTCTGCTATGGTATGTTAAACGATACTGATGTTTTTCTGGAATTGCCTGTAATATAGCCTGCATTTCTAAATCAGAAGAATCAAATTTAGAAATCATATGATCGTTTGTTACAGCAATTAACTCTACATCTTTAACATCTAGTATTTGTGTAAGAATTAATTTACACATTGTCTCCATATCATAGTTAGCTTTGTTTTTAACGTATCACCCAACAGTATGTTTGTCATCAAAAGTTCACTTTCTTGGCGTTTTCTTTTTAAATCAATTTATCATTTTATTAGAGATTTAACAATAGGTTCATCAATAATTCCTCCAAATTGATGTTTCTTAGACCAACGTCTTGCGTTACGTGCAAAATTTGCTCTCTTACGTGTAGTAGGGTTGGATGAATGAAGACCGCGTTGAATACAAGCTTCTGTTACCTTACCACCGCAATAATCTGTAAACTTTCCACGATTCTTTTTCTTAATATGGATTCCAGATCCATTCTTAAGTTTAAGTACTAAAAATTCTATCTTATTATTCATAATTCTTTTTATTTTATATTTTGGTGCAAATATAAGAATTTTCTTTTAAAATTCCAAGTTTAAAATTTGGAAATGTCAAAATAATTTGTTATATTTGCCCGAAAAATAATAGGCAAATAAGAACGTGAATTGTAAATTATTAAAACTTTAAATATAAAATGGATTGAGTATCAATTATAATTGCTATAATCGGAGCCTTAACTGGAAGCGGATTAATTAGTTTGTTTACCGTTAGAGAACAAAAGAAAAGTATGAAAATCGATAATGCTGAAAAAGAAGATGGTAGATGATCTAAATTAGTAAACGAACTTCAAGATCAAATAGAAAAACTTAACGAACGAGCTGAGAGAAAAGATGCAAGAATTACGGAGCTTGAAGATACAAATGCTGTATTAAGACAAAAGCTTGATGAAACTAATACTGCTTTAGCTAAGGCTACATTAATGCGTTGTTCTAAACTTGGCTGTAAAACAAGAATTCCTCCGTTTGGTTATTCAGAACTTACCCCAGAGGAGCTAATGCTTGAAAAGAATGTAGAACAAAGTGAATAAATTAAAATGAAGATGTTTATGAATTATGTAAAATGAGTTAAAAATGCCTAAGAAAGAAAAAGTATATTATATTTATAAAATACATTTTTTATGCGGTTTTCCTACAGGTAGATATTATTTAGGAAAACATCACGGATATGTAGACGATGCATATGCTGGATCTGGAGAATTCGGAAGAAGATATTATAAAAAATACTGTAAGGTAAAAGGAATTACGTACATAAAGGAAATTCTTGAAATTAATCCAGATGTAGAAATAAACAGAATTAGGGAAATAGAAATAATTGGAGATCTTTGGAAAACAGATCCACTTTGTATGAATTTAAAACCTGGCGGTGACGGTAATGACACTTTATCAAAAGAAAATAAAGAAGCTTTGTCTAATGCAAAGAAAAAACCAGTCATACAGTATACACTAAACGGTGAATTTTTAAACGAATTTGATTCTGTAAAAACAGCATCTGCATTAACTAATACATGCAGTGCAAAAATAAGTTCTTGTTGTACAAAATCTAGACTTACTGCTGGAGGTTTCATATGAAGGTATGTTGGTGATTCCATTTCTAAAGACGAATTGGATTTCATAAAAAGTAATACTAAACAAAAAGGAGCTGCAAAACGTAAAGTTTGTAGAATATACATTAATACTGGAGAACGAATATATTATGAATCAGTACGAGAAGCAGCTAGACAAATTGGAGGACACAACTCATCTATAAATGCTGTGTGTCATGGAAAAAGAAAGACTGCCGAAGGATATAAATGAGAATTTGTGGAGGATTAATTATGCCAGCAGCTAAAAATATAGAAGAAAAATACATTCAAGGTATAAAAGTAGATAAAGAAAACGATTTTGTATTCTTTAATGATTCTACACACACCTATTATGACAAAGAAACTCTTCAGAAATATATTTCGGTTACACAACTTGTAAACGCATATTCTCAGGAGTTTGATGAAGAATTTTGGTCGGCATATAAAGCTTTAGAACAGTTAATGGATGGCGATAAATGGTCTATTTTAAAACCAATCTTATTAAACACCAAAAAATTCAAAATTGAACAACTTTCTAAATGTGGAGTAGATAAAGAAACATTTTTAAATCTTCAATCTGAAATCAAAGCTGAATATAAAAGAAAACGAGATGAATCTTGTGCTAGAGGAACTGCAATTCACGAACAATTTGAGTTAGGTTTCTATGGAAAGAAGCAATTTGATTTCTCTAAATACAATCTTCCAGCTTTGTGTGGTAATTTTGATTGCAAACAGAATTATTACAAATTAGATTTACAACGAGGTGTTTATCCAGAGTTATTACTCTCTTGTAAATTTGATAATGTTCTTGTATCTGGACAAATAGATTTAGCGATCGTTGATGGAACGGATGTATATATCATTGATCATAAAACAAATGCAGAAATAAAGATGCATTCGTACTTTGATACAAAGAGAAAGACAAGAGTGATGATGAAAGCACCTTTAAATGATGTTGAAGATTGTTCTTGAGGGCATTATTGTTTACAGCTTTCTTTATACGCTTATATGATCGAAACACTTTATCCGAATTTAACAATAAAAGCTTTAAAAATCAATCATATAGATCACAACGATAAAGTTACTATTTTAGATGTACCTTATTTAAAGGAAGCGGTAAAAAGAATGCTTAAAGATTATTCTCGCAAATTAAGGATTAAGGAACAATTAGATAGAATTGAACCATATAAAATAGGATAATATGACAAGTGAAGAGAGATTAAAAATATGTGAAAAGTGTCCATTAGTGAAAAACGATCCTGTTTATGGACTTACATGTGATAGTTCAAAATATATGAATTTAAAAACCGGAGAAATTTCAAGAATTCCTAAATCAGGATGAATTAAGGGTTGTGGATGTCATCTTAAATGAAAATCTAGAGACCCACATGCTAAATGTGTTGCTAGAAAATGATAGTATGATAAAATGAATTAAAATGGTACTACAAGGTTGATACAGAAGAATTTTTAATATTAGATCAGAAGAATCAAAAAGAAGATTAGCTATCTGTATGGCCTGTGAAGATAAAGTCAAACTAACAAAGAGAGAATATATCTGCGGGCATTGTGGATGTCCAATTAAATCTGCAGTACTTGCTGATGAGAAACATTGTTCAATAAATAAATGGTAATATGGATTATTTAGATAAGTTAATGTCTGATACAATTATAGAAAAACAATTGGATGGAATCAAAGAAGGTGATTTTGAAATAATTCCTTGTAATGTTGGAGTTGTTGTAAAGCCTTATGATGAAAATCCGTATCGTAGAATTGAAAAAACTGAATCCGGCCTTATTATAGGTGTTCAAAGTTCTCAGAAATATAAATCAGATGATTCTGGAGAAATTGAAGAGAATGATGAATATGTCACTTGTGCAAAAGTCATTGCGGTTGGACCATTTTGCAGAAATGTAAAAGTTGGAGAAGATGTTTTTCTTATTAAACATATTCTTAAACCAATTCCTTTTAGAAAGCAAGGCTTATATGAGGTGGATGAACAAAATATATTATGTCGAATTGTTCCGAAAGGAACCCAAAATGAGTAAAATATGATTTATAATGATTATGATGAAAACAAAGTGTTTTATAATCCCGGAGATATTGTAACAATAAAGCACGATATTCCTAATAAACCTATTATGTGGGTCGTTGAAAAAAGTACACGTTCTCTGATTAATAAAGACACTCAAGAGATGGAAAATGTATTCTTGGGTATTAAATGCAGATGATTTGATAATAATCAGGTGATGCATGAAGAATTATTTTCTACCAAAGATCTTTCAAAGCTATAGAAATGAATTACTTACAAATATTTGCCAAGGGTGGTAAAATTGATACGAAAGCAATAAAATCAGAAATTGCTAGAATCTTTATGTTAGAAGATTCTCCCGAAAAAGTAGAGCAACTTTGGCAAGATGCTGTAAATACATACGGTTCTGAGGAAGGAGTACTTAGTGAAATATTTAAACAGGTCGGAGAGAATCCTTCAGATGAATCTGTACAAAAGGCAATGATGAACGTATTAAATTATACACCTATGGAAGAATCACAAATGTTTAAATGTGGTGGTAAACTACAACAATTAACTGCAAAATTTGCTAAAGGTGGATCTGTTGATTGTGGATGTAACGGAATTAAATTGGACAATGGAGGACGACCTATTCCAGAAGGTGCTTCTAGAACAATTACACAAAGAGATACTACTGATTGGTATCCTTTTAGAGGTGGAATGATTGAATCAGTTCATCCTACTAATGGAGATGCACCAACTTACAAAGTGTTTGATGGAGTAACCCCTGCATATAAATATTCTGTTGCTCCTAAACTAGAGAACGAAATTGGAATATTTGCACGTCCACTTCAAGCTATAGGCATTGCAGCTAAACGAATTACTCCAGAAGTAGCGGCAGAATATGAAACCGCTAGACAAAGAACTTTTGGAGTTCCTTGTAAACAACCTGGCGGTGCAATAAAAGAATTGGACTTTGACAATCTTACTAATAGACAGGCACGCCAGGCATCTGCAGAAACAATGGGATTTAATGCGGAACAATATGACCGTGCATATCAAAACGCATTAAATGCGCTAAGAAGAAACCGACCAGAAGGACTTAGAGGTAGAGCTCTTCGTAATGAAGCGAGAAAAATGGTTATTGGTTTAAATACAGGATTAGATGACAATCCTTATTCTAATGTTCCTTCTACTTCAATACAAGACGCAAAAGCTGCAATGTTGTCAAGTTTACCTACAACTGTTGACTATTCTAAGTATAATGAAGTTGTTCCAGAAGAGCATTTTGAAGAAGTTATTCCAACAAAGCCTGTTGTTTCAAGAACTTTAAATAATAAGTATCAACAAGAAGCAAGAATTCGTTCGGCACAAGCTGCTAAAGAAACAATAGCTGCTGCAGAACAGAAAAAACAAGAACGTTCGGCTTTTCCGGGTGTAACGCTTGAAGATGGATCAATAAGAAGATATCAATATGGTGATACATATGATATCTCAGGAGAACCTAGTATGGTAGCACCACTGTCTAAATCTGTACCAGCTGAAGAATGGGCAAAAACTGC
>JAFUFG010000225.1 GCA_017470045.1 Bacilli bacterium
AAAAAGTAAATAAAATTATTTTACAAGAACATTTTGATGACAAAGAAATAAATTCCTTATTAGAAAATGTTGATTTCCCTGTAGAATATCTACCAAAAGTAAAAATGGATCATTTGTCTAATGGAAATCATCAAGGTATAATTCTAAACATCCCGGATTATAAATATAAACAACTATCTGAGGTTTTAGAAGATTCTAGTTTCCTTGTAATATTAGATCATTTAGAGGATCCACATAATTTAGGAGCAATTATTCGTACTTGTGAGGCTGCTGGAGTTGATGGAATTATCTTACCTAAAGATCGACAAGTACAAGTAAATTCTACTGTAATGAAGACTAGCGTTGGGACTTTAGATCAAGTTAATTTAGTATCTGTTACGAATATTGCAAATACTATTAAAGAATTAAAAGATAATGGTTATTGGGTAGTTGGTACTGCATTAAGTGATAAGAGTGTAGATTATCGTAGTGTTGACTATTCTGGTAAAATTGCTTTAGTAATTGGCAATGAAGGAGCTGGAATGAGTAATCTAGTAGAGAAATCTTGTGATTACGTTGTTAAAATACCTATGTATGGAACAACAAATAGTTTAAATGCTAGTGTTGCTGCAGGTATTATGATTTATGAAATTATCCGTGATAGAAAGTAGGATATATTGAATTATAAATCTTTAAATGACTATGAGATGTGTTATCATGTCTTTGAAAATGATGAAGATGCTTTTGAAAAAGTATTTTTAAAGTATAAGCCATATATTTTAAAAGTTGTAAAAGAATATTATAAGAAATATAAACATATTGGTATTGATGAAGAAGATTTAATTCAAGAGGGAAAAATCGGATTATATCGTGCTTTAAAAGGTTATCAAGATAAAGATTCGTTATTTTATACCTATGCTTCTATTTGTATCGAGAGACAAATTATTACTTATTGTCGTTCTTATAATACTCTCCGAAATTATCCGTTGAATTATAATATTGGAGAGGATCATCTTTATCAAGTTATGGAAAGAAAAGATGATTATGGGAAGGTAGAAGATATCTTAATTGAGAATGAAAATTTTTTTGAGGCTCTTAATCAATTAGAATTTAAATATAGTATTGTATTTGAATTACGATATAATCATTTTTCTAATCGTGAGATTGCAGAACTACTCGATGTTCCTGTTTCTACGATTGAAGGAAGAGTTCGAAGAATTCGAAATGTGTTAAGTAACAATTTAAATGTGTCTATTTAAATTGTTTTTTTTTGGTATCTGTTTTAAAATGAAAGTAAGATAGGTGAAGATTATGGATAATCAAAATAGAATAGATTCAGTTTCTTTATCAGAATGGTATCAAGAAGGACACACGGACGAAGAAGTACGTGAAGTTTTCTTGTACCTTGATTCTGCTATGAAATATATTCATGATCGTGGTTATTGCGTAAAATCTTTTCATCCAGATAAAATTAATATCTTAAATGGATCTACTCATCAAATTATGTTTGATACTATTTTACAGATGCCTAATCGTACTAGAGACGATCAAATTACTCAAGATAAGTATAAAAGGGAGGATGTTTTTAATTCTTCTGTCTTACAAATTGGCTTATATTCTAGTTGTTTGCCTTATCTTAATGAAAATGTTGTAAAAGAACACTTCGATGAGTTAGCTTCTTCTTTACCAGAAACAGATGCTCCTTATTATCGTGGTGTTATTGAACGTGGTGCTTTTGTTTATTTTACGGATTATGAGAAAGAACGTTTAAAGCGTGAACGTGATAAAATGGAACAAGAGATGGAAAAAGAATTCGGTTCAAAAGAAAGTCTTCCAATTTCTAATTCTAATCCGAAGGAATTAGACTCTATGTTTTCTAATGAAAAAATTAATAGTAAAATATATCGTCAGATTAATCGTGAAGCTGCATTCTTACGTTTTGCAATTTATCCACTATTAGTGACGATAGCTATTCTTGCATATGTTTTATATAA
>JAFUFG010000226.1 GCA_017470045.1 Bacilli bacterium
TAATACCAGTAATTAATGCTTCATATAATTCATCGCTACTTAAACGATTATCATGTCCTACAACTGCTTCTGTTTTTCCAATAGACTTGATATAACTACCAAATCCACGACCAATCGTATAGGCAGTGTCACGATCGATTTCTGTAGGATATACTCCTCTAATGTCATAACCCCTAAATATGTTTTTATTAATGTCTTGTTTGTAATTGTACATTGTTTTTCATCACTCCGTTCCTAATTTTTTTCTGTGTGTAATCTAAGTTGTGTTGAAATAGTTCAACTAATGGTTCGCGAAAACGCATATCCAAGTTTCCACATAAGATATTTTGATCCAAATTAGCCAAATATAAATTACGAATATTTTTAATTAAAACCAAACTATCATTAAGTACGAAACTATCATCAATTAAACGTCTCAACTCCATTTCCTCTAACTTACTAGATATTTGATAGTAGAAATCACTCTTCATAAAGGAAGTAGTTTTATTTCTCTCCTCCAACTCTAAAAATTCTTTAATGAACATTGAGTTAATATCAACAATATGATTCTCGAATAGTTTATTACTAATATCTATTGTTGGGGATATTTCCGTCGGAAAAGTTGTCGCAATTAAAAGTAATCTTGCAATTTCTTCTTTGACATCAATATCTTCTTCTCTGCCATAAGATAAATATTCTTCCATGTCATCTATTGTTCTCATCCTACCAAGAGAGTCTAAAACAATCGTTAACCCATCAACTAAAATTGTACTACATTTTTTAGTAGGATTAAATTTACGCTTACGAATAACTCTGCCTTGTGGAGATAAAATCACCTTATCCATATGCCTCACCTTTCCTACTTAATATGGTATCATAAATAGCCCTTTAACACAAATAAAAAGAGAAGTCATCTTCTCTTTTTTCGTAACTCTCGTATTTTTTGAATATCAGATACAAATCTCTCATACGCTTTCCCATTAAACTCTTGCATATTTGGGAATGCTTGAAATAATCTCGAAGTAGAAAACGAATAATTATGTAAGAATTTATGGATTTCTTCTCGAATCTCCGTAGTTGAATCCTTTCTCTCCATTTTTCCTAAGTTAACTTTAACTCCAACCATAACTCGTAAAGTAACAAATAAATCTGTTGTAAAAACAAAGAAACAGAATGTGAAAAGAAGTTTTAAAGCAAGAGGACTCATAGAATAAATGAATGTTGTAATCAAAGGATTAAACACTTCAATAATAAACACTCCACCAATTCCAAATAAAATAGCATTCGTTAAACATACCCTTCCATTTAATTGGAATTTCTTCTTACTATAATCCCACCAACGAAGATGAAAAATCTTCTCCATCACATAACTAGTAAGATACTCTAGAATACTACAATAAACCGTACTCATCACAAATAATGTAACAACATCTCCAGAATATTTTTGTAAAAAAGTAGAAACAATAACAGCACCAGTACCATAAATAGGAAGATAAGGTCCAATTAAAAAACCTCTACTATAAGTAAACTTTTTATTTACTAAAGTACAAAATCCTACTTCACAAACATATCCAACTACAGAATAAAGGAAAAAATATAAAAATAAAACTGCAAAATTATGTGCCAAAATACCACCTCATTATAATTTATTATAACAAAGAAAAAAGAGAATGAAAATTCTCTTTTATTTATCAAATACTGGCATAATAACTGGAACAATGTTCTTCTTACGAGATACACAATTAGATACAAAGAATCCTTGTTTTACATCTAAATCATCGTAAGCAGCTTTCATATATTCTTCAGCCTTTGAGTTATAAATAACATAACTACCATTTTCAATAATATCAGTAATATATAAAGCCATTAAAGAAACACCATTTTGTTCTGCTTCTTCATCTAGAACTTTAACATACTCATCTAAGTCTTTCTTCATTTCATCAAAGTTCATCGTAAAGAATTGACCAATACCAAACTTAGATTCACCAGCAGTAAATAACTTATAGTCATTGTATAGAACTTGTTCTTTTGTCATTCCTTCAACAGAAGTTCCTGCTTTTAACATTTCCATACCATATTTAAAGTAATCTACTCCAGCAATTTCAGCTAATGCATGAACTGCTTCTTCATCTAATTTAGTAGCAGTTGGACTCTTTAAGATTAAAGTATCAGATAATACTCCAGAAAGTAATGCTCCTGCAATCTTCTTAGGAATCTTAACATTTCTTTCTTTAAATAAATAGTAAACAATGGTACATGATGAACCAACAGCCATATTACGATAGTTAATTGGTTGAGCAGTACTTAAAGAACTTAAAGCATGGTGATCGATAATTTCAACGATTTCAGCTTCATTAATTCCTTCTGCACTTTGTAATGGTTCATTATGGTCAACTAAGATAACTCTCTTAGGATCTTTATCATTTAAATCAATCATACGAAGTAATCCTAAACATTTATTATCTTTATCAACAATTGGATAATTTGTATGTTTTAATTTTTCATTAACTTCAATTACAGTACTAACGAAATCCGTATCTTCAAACTTTGTAGGATTTGTAGTACGTACAATAGTCTTAATATAGTTTGTAAGTCCGATTAATTTCGCAACATGATAAGAATCATATGGAGTACGAATAACATTAACTTTATTCGATGCAGCAATTGTTAAATGCTCATCATGAACTTCATTGTCTCCAGAAATAATAATTAATTTAACACCCTTATTAACAGCATGTTCAATAATACTATGTCTATCACCTACAATAAGAATACTATCTTTGTCTAATTCAATATTCTTAATAAAGTTTGTACTTCTGTAAGCAGCAACTAAAACTTTACCAACGATTTCTTTATCAATACGAACTAATTCTTCACCCTTTAATACTTGCATAATATTTTCATAAGAAGTATATAGGTCTTCAATGTTCTCATTAATAATAACTCTTGATAAATCTTTTAAAGTAACTAGTGCTTTAAATTGTTTATCTTCTTTAACAACAGGTAAACCAGTTAATCCTTCTTTTAACATATATTGATATGCATCATAGATACTAGCATGCTCATCAATTAAGAAATCCTTATTATATTTAACATCTTTAATTTGTAACTTAACATCATTTAAATATTCAGGAGTATCTAATTTAAAATAATTTAATGCATATGCAGTTTCTTTATTAACAGAACCTAAAGCTCTTGGCTCTGTATCTTCCCCTAATTTATTCTTTAAATAAGATAAACCGATAGCTGACATAATCGCATCAGAATCTGGTCTCTTATGACCGAATATAAATGTTTTATTCATGTAATCTCACTTCTTTCTGAGGAACATTATAACATATTTCCTACAAAGAAAAAAGGAAATTCGTAAATTTCCTTTATTTTAAAACATTTTTATAAAATTCATAACAAATATGAAATGCATTGCCTGTACAGGTTTTAAATCTCTCTTCGTAGATAAAGCTTTCTCATAAATTGCCACTACATCATCTACTATATCAACAATCCAACTCTCAAAGTACTTTGGTGGAAGGAATGTTACCGGAAACATATGAGTTAAAATAATATCCTCTTGCATAGGAGTTAAAGAATAATATTTCTTCGCATTTTCTAACGCATATTTTGGATGTTCTTGTAAACGTTTAATTGGTCCCATATCTTTTACTTCATCAATAAAAAAATCGTGTAATAAAGCTGCTTCAGTAACTTGCATATAATTTAAATGAAGTGCTTTACTAATGACATAAGAACCATAAGCAACACGAATACAATGATCATAACGAGTAAGTCCATGATGAGCAATACCCTTTAATCTTTGAAATTCGGAATTTTCTAAAACAGGCTCAATAATTTCTAAAAATTCTTGTTCCATGGAATTACCCCTTTCAACACTAACATAATACCATAGAACAACTTTTCAAAACAATGAAAAAGAACCTGCCCTTTACAGTATTAGACAAGTTCCTCAAGTATTTTATCCAATTCCATAGATTCTTCATCCGTAGGAGTTTCTTTATTCAAATCGGAATGTAACCAAACTGGTTCTGTTGCATGATTTTTAGTAGAAACATTCTTTGTAGTAGTAGTTTTTTCCTTTTTCATTTTCTTATATTCTTTTTCCGTAATCTTCATAGCTTCTTCAACAGTTTCAATATTAAGTCTTTTCCATTGACCAGCAATTGTTTCAACATAATTCTTTTTTAATTGTTGATTATTCACTTGTAAAACATAAGAGATCAATACATTAACAACTCCAGGATTAAACTTCTGCTCAACCAATAAATCTTCAATCAAACGTTTATCACGAGTCGTAGGTTCTGCTCCTTTATACTTAGCCTTCAAGAACTGATAAGGAGTCAAATTCTCAAATGCATAAACAAGTCTACCCCACTTACTATTATCTCCATCAGGTCGTTTTAAATAACTTGGTTGTTTATTATAAATAAGAGTTGGTAAATTACCATTATTCTCAAACTGATAATAATCTCGACAACTCTTACGAAGTTTATTCTTATCAATTAATCCTCTCTCATTAATCGCATCTCTTACTAATCCTTGCATATCAATTGTCTTTAAATTATAAGTAAAACTTAACGAATTAATTAAATCCTTTACATCATCCGTAAAACATTTTTCATTTAAAATATCGGATGGAATCGAAGATATTAATAAATTAAAATCAATTGTCTTATTAAATAAAATCGGACTACTTTCCTTTTTCATAATATCTTCATCTAACTCTAAAACATTACCTCGTACACTAGAAAACACTTCATCAAAAGAAGCCGTAACATCTTCAAAATCCTTTAAAACTACTCGAGGTAATTTATAATAATTTAATAATTTATCATATTCTTTTTTTCCAACATTATTATATAAAACAACATTTAAAATCGGATGAGAAAAAAACTCATAAGCAGACATCGGAGAGTAAAGCAAATAAGCATATTGATTGACTCCACCCTTTTTCAAATAAGTCTTCAATAATCCGACTGCCTCTAATTTCTCACGAGCTACAACAATATCTTCTAATTTTAATTGCATCGTACTCATTAAATGATGATGAGTTAAATCTTCACTCATAACATCCCTTTTATCCAAATCGTCAATCAAGGTTAAATACAAAGAAACGGCAGCAAAACCAATAATTGGTTGATATAAAATCGTTACTAATTTAAGATCACTATCATTGATAACAGTCTTATTAATAACGGTATAAGTATCTGCTGGTAAGATTGTTAAATTCTTCATAAGATCCCTCCTGGATTTATCATATACGAAAACCAAAAAAAAAGAAAGTAGAACTTTCTTCTTAAATCATATGAAACAACATAGTCGTATCTATCTGCATAAAGAATAACAATAATAATGAAATTAATAAAAATGGTCCAAATGGAATTAAATTGTCCTTATTCAAACTCATGATTAATATAGATACTGGTAAAGCAATAAAACTACTTACGAAAATAGATAATAATCCTACGACTGGTCCAAGAACTAAACCAAACGTAAACATCATCTTAACATCTCCACCACCCAAGGATTCTTTCTTAAAAATTACATCTCCTAAGAACATAACAAAATACATAATTCCAAATAAGAAAATACCAGAGATTAATCTTCCAACAAAACCATTAAATCCAAGTTGAAAAAATAATACAATCATAAAATAAAAATTAAAAAATACAAGTACTTCATCTGGAATAATATAATAATTTAAATCCGTAATCACAATAAGCATTAATAATGATACAATTCCCAAAGCAATAAATAAATCAAAACTAATTCCAAACACAATATAACTTAGTAGAAATAAGAAACCAGTAAAGATTTCATTAATCGTTGGAACAATATCTATTTTATTATGACAATTTGGACATCTTCCACTACTCTTAAAATAAGAGATTAATGGAATGTTTTCATACCATTGAAATTCATAATTACAATGTTCGCACTTTTCAGGATCAAAAATATCTTCATTATTTGGTAATCTCTTACCAATTACATTAAAATAAAAACCTGCTCCAACTCCTACAAGGAAGAAGAACAGAAAATATAATACTGTCATAATTCTCCTCCTATGTAACAGTTTGATAAATAGCAAACATTGGTTGAACGATAGAAATCAAAATAACACCAACTACTCCTGCTAAGAAACAGATTAGCAATGGCTCAATTAAACTCTTCATTTGATCAATAATATTTTTATGTAATCCTTGGAAGTGAGTAGCAACTTTTTCCATCATAGCACCTAATTGACCAGTAGACTCACCAGTAACAATCATCTCATATGCAACAACAGGAATTGCCCATTCCCCACGGAATGCAGAAGAAATAGAATCACCTTTTCCAAGATTAACTAATGTCTTATTAATAATGCGAATATATACTTCATTCGTAGTAACTTTACTTAAAATTTCCATAGAATCTGTAATAAATACACCATGGTTAATTAAGGAAGCAAAAGTCTTCGTAAAGTTTGCAATTTCATTATAAATAATAATCTTACCAAATACTGGTATATGCATCAATACTGTTTGTACAACAGTACGGAAACTCTTAATTTGTTTAAAGCAATAAATAAATGCTCCTACTCCAGCTAAAACACCGAATATCAAATACAAATAATAAGCTTTAATAAAATTTGAAATATTTAAAATGGTTTGAGTAAGTGCTGGTAAACTAGCACCATTTTCTTCAAACATAGAAGAAAATTGAGGTACTAAATACGTTAACATGAAAATCAATACACCAAAAGCAAGTGTTAATACAACAACCGGATAAGTCATGGCAGACTTCATTTGCTTACGAGTATTATCCATACTGGTATAATATTCTGCCATATCATCCAAAATAGATGGTAAATCACCAGTCATTTCAGCAGTCTTAACCATGTTGATTAAAAGTTTAGGAAATACATTTCCTTGTGCAATCAAGGCTTCTGAGAAACTTTGACCTCGTAATAATTCATAAACAATTTGATAAAAGTTCTTACGTAAATTCGCATTTTTCGTTTGTTTTGCTAAAATCTTAACAGAATCTACAAGAGGAATACCTGCTTTAATATAAGTAGATAACTGAGTTAGAGCAAACGATAAATCCGCAGCTTTAATTTTATTACCAATATTAATATCAATATCTAATTTACTTCTTGGTTCAAGAGATAGAATCTGATATTCTAATTGAGTTAAGAAACTACGGGCATCTTCAATAGATTCTGTATTGATAGTACCGTTTTCTTTCTTTCCTACTCCATTGATAATCGTATATTTAAAACCAATTAAAGGCATTCTTTCTTTTTGTTGTTGATTGTTAGGTAATCCAGCAACTGCTTCTTGAGCTTGTTGTGGTACACCAGCAGCTTGTTGAGGAGCCATAACTTGTTGTGGTACTTGAGGAGCACCTGCAGAAAGTGGTTGTTGACCAATTGGAGAACCATAACCAACTTGACCTTGAGCAGCTAATGCTTGATTTTGTGCTGCTTGTTTCTTAAGTTCATTCTGGTCTTTGGCTTCTAATACTTTATCGCCAGTCTTGTTAATCAATTTCATAGGTATACTAGTAATTTTAGATACCACATGATAGATCATGATAAATGGCTTTAGCACAATATCCATACCATTAGCCTCCTTATTATTCTATTTTTATTGTAGCATACAACCATTCTTTTTGGAATAAAGAAATGAACTTTTTAGATACTTTTTACATAGACTAGTATAAGAGGTGGTTCAATGTATCCAAGTCCATATAGACCAGGGGTATGGGAAATGTTAAAAGGAATAAAATGGGGAGGAATACTAGATGGTACTCAAAAAACTCTAGGAGTAATCAATCAAGCAATTCCAATTGTCTACCAAGTAAAACCAATGGTAAATAATATGCGTTCTGTTTTTAAAATTGCCAATATGATTAATGAACCTACTCCACCTACTTCCACTCCTGTAATACCCAAGATACAAGAAAATAAACCAGTATTTTATTTATAAAAAAAATAAGTATTTCTACTTATTTTTTTGATTGTATTTTTGAATAAATTCTCTCTTATAATCAAGAAATGCATCTTTCTTAATAGCCTCACGAATTTCTTCTACTAATTTTACTAAGAAACGAATGTTATGGATAGATAAAAGTCTTCCTCCTAACATTTCATCCGTTGTAATTAAATGACGAATATAAGCTCTTGAGTAATTACGACAAGTATAACAATCACAACCCTCTTCTACTGGACCTAAATCCTCTTTGTATTGAGCATTATTAAAATTAATCTTACCAGTACGAGTAAAAGCTTGTCCATGTCTTGCAATACGAGTTGGTAAAACGCAATCAAAAATATCAATTCCACGTTCTACTCCTTCTAAAATATCAATTGGATCTCCAACACCCATTAAATAACGTACTTTATCTTCTGGTAAGTATTTTACTCCGTAATCAATCATACGATACATAGTATCCTTGTCTTCTCCAACAGAAGTACCACCAATACTATAACCATCAAAATCCATCTTAACAGTCTCTTTACAAGAGTATTCTCTTAAGTCTTCAAACTCTCCACCTTGTACAATACCAAATAAAGATTGTCTAGGATTATTATGAACGGCTTTTCCTCGAGCTGCCCATCTTAGAGTACGTTCAACACTCTTTTTCATATAGTCATAAGTAACAGGATATGGAGGGCACTCATCAAAACTCATCGCAATATCACTATCTAATTTATTTTGAATTTGAATCGATAACTCTGGAGTTAAGAATAAATCTTTTCCATCAATATGACTCTTAAAATGAACTCCCTCTTCTGTAATATCTTTTTCTTTATTCTTCGCAAGAGAAAAAACTTGGAATCCACCACTATCGGTAAGAATAGGTCCATCCCAATTCATAAACTTATGAAGTCCACCACAATGATCAATAATATCTTCTCCAGGTCTTAACCATAAATGATAAGTATTCGCTAAAATAATTCCGCAATTCATATCTTTTAATTCTTCTGGAGACAATGATTTAACAGTAGCCTTTGTACCAACTGGCATAAACATAGGAGTCTCATACGTACCGTAATTCGTCTCTATTGTTCCGTATCTAGCTTTCTCATCTTTATGCAATAATGTATATTTTACTTTCATAAGAATCCCTCTTTCATAACGTATTAAATTTTATCATAATTCTTCTTCTTCGTAAACTCTTTCTTCTTAGAATCTAAGAATTCAAAATACTCTAATGCAGTCGTTTGAACACTAGATAATTTTTCTTTAGAAACAATCGGATGTGCAAGTGCATAAATCATCTCATCACAATCATAATCCGAAGAAAAATAACGTAAATTCTTTTGGAATTCCGCATTCTTAATAGCTAAAAATTCGCTACCAAAGATTCGTTGTAAATCCTCTCCTAAAAAAGAATAATGACGAGGATTTAATACGAATTGATCTTCCATATTCGGACCATAAACATGATAAGCAAAAATAAATTCACGAGGAACATAATCATGTTTATTCACCGCATCACTTAATAAGCAATCAAAGTCTTTCATACTCTTTGGGAATGTTCCAGTCGTATTCTCTCTAGAGTAACCAACAAAGTAACTATCTCCAGAAATGGTCTCCAAAACCTTAGGCGTAAGCAAGATTAGATTATAACTACACTCATGATTATCTCCATAATGGTAGTCTAACGCCTTCTCGATATCAAGAATCTCATCCACCGGTCCTTTTGGTTCACAAGTACCAGAAAAACCATAAAACTCATCAATATGAAGACAACTACGTAGAATAAAATCAACAATGGATTTCGATAATTTTGGGGGATTATCTACACCATGTAAATACAAAGCATAATCCCCATATTGCTCTTTTAAGACATCCATAAATTCTTTTTTATTAAAAGTTTTTAAATCATATGGATCATTTAAATATTCCATATATTCTACTAGCGTTTGATATACCGAATTATGATCCGTTTGTTCTTTCTGAATAAAGGTATTAATCTTCATAAGAGATTCCTTTTTTTCTGTCCCAACCGGAATTTTAGGATCAACTCGATCTAATAAAAATTGGTAAAAATCCGATTGTTCTTTCGTAAATCCGTAAAAACTTTTATTCTTATGAAAGTAAGATTTACTATCATTCTCATAGTAATATCCAACAATCATTTCTTTTGGTAAGGTATCTTGTTTTTCTAACCAATCCGTAAAATAACAAGAATAATCTTTTTGATGAGAAGCATTTGTATATCCAGAAGTATTATCTCTAGGATACCCAATATAATAATCTCCACTTCCCATAGAAATAACTTCAGGAGTACCTATCACAACATTACAAACTTCTTTGTCCAAATAATGAGCATTCGCTTCTACTACATCCGTAATAGAAGAAATATTTTTCGCAAGTCCCTTAGGATTTAAATAACTAGAAAACTTTTCTTCTTTTGAAATCGTTAATCCATTTTCTAAAATACGATCCGCTATAACGTTCTTTGGTACCGAAACTTTTCCAGGTATCGAATAAATCGATATTGCATAATCCGAATTCTTTAAAAACGATAATTCCTCCATGAACATTTCCCCTTTTTGATTCGCATATTATACCACAAAAAAAGAGAAAATGCAATTTAATCCATCTTCTCTTTTACTTTATCAATTTGCTTTCTTAACTTTCTTGTTAGAACCTTACGTTCCATATCCATTTTTCCTACAATTCCTTCTAAATCTTCAATAGAAAATTTATAAGTATCTAATACTGTAAAAGGTAAAGTAGCATTCTCAACATAATCCTTTTGTTCTTTATTTAATCCTTTTAAAGCATTCTTATATTTTGGATATTCTCTTAATTGGTTTCCATAATCCGCTAAGAACTCTAATTTTTCTTTTTCATCTTGTAAACTTTTTTGACGATACTTCCACTTTGCCATCTTCATCTTTTCCATAGAATAAGTAACAGCAAAAGTAATAGCACATACACCAGTACTAACAATTAAAGACTTTGTTAAAGAAGGATCTGAACTAGTAATATAACTAAGTCCACAACCAGCACCCAAATAACCAGCACCAATACCAGTTGCATAACGAATTAACGTAACTGCAGCATCTTTTCCATTATATGGCATAGACTCTCTTAAATCGTTATTAATATCTGCAATTCGATCCTTTGCTTGTTCTTTTAATAAGTCATCAATATTTTTTAAATTCTCTATCGAATTAGTAAACTCCATAGAAGAATTATCTTCTAAATCAATTGTAATAGTGTCTTCATCCGCAACTAAATTTGTAATCTTTCTATTCATACCGAACCACCTCTTTTATTGAATAAACATTGCATCCCCGAAAGAAAAGAAACGATATTTCTCTTCTACTGCAATCTTATAAGCATTTAATATATGTTCTCTTCCAGCCAAAGCACTAACAAGCATTACTAAAGTAGACTTTGGTAAATGGAAATTCGTAATCAAACAATCAATTCCCTTAAAAGTATATCCCGGATAAATAAAGATATTTGTCCATCCACTACATTCTTGGAAATTTCCATAAGTAGACATAATCGTCTCAAGAGTACGAGTACTAGTTGTACCTACTGCAATAATACGTCCACCATTTTTCTTTGTCTCATTAAGTTTATCCGCTACTTCCTTTGTCATTTGATAATACTCACTATGCATTTCGTGCTCTTCGATTTTTTCAACACTGACAGGACGGAATGTTCCAAGTCCAACATGTAGAGTTACATAACAAACAGAAACTCCAATATCTTCAATCTTTTGTAATAATTCTTTTGTAAAATGAAGTCCTGCCGTAGGAGCAGCTGCACTACCAACTTCTCTTGCATAAACAGTTTGATAACGAGATTGATCTTCTAGTTTTTCATGAATATAGGGAGGAAGTGGCATAGTACCTAATTCCTCTAATATCTCCATTAAGATTCCAGAATATAATAGTTTAAAATGTCTAATTCCTTCATCAAATTCGCCAGTACATTCCGCTTTTAATTTACCTTCTCCAAAAGAAACAATCGTACCTACTTTAATACGTCTAGCAGGTTTAACCAAGCATTCCCATTCGTCTCCTTCAAGATTCTTTAATAATAATATTTCAATAACAGCACCAGTATCTTCTTTTACCCCAATTAATCTTGCAGGTAATACTTTGGTATCATTTAAAACTAAGGTATCTCCCTTTTTCAAATAATCCGTAATATCCGAAAATACTCGATGTTCTACTTCTCCTGTTTTCTTATCTAACACAAGAAGTCTTGAAGAATCTCTTACCTTAAGTGGAGTTTGTGCAATTAACTCTTCCGGTAAGTCATAATCAAAATCTTTTACTTCCATATTTCCCTCCAAGAAAAATACTGCTATTTAGCAGTAATTTCGTCTTATTATATCACATATCCTTCTCAATGCCAAGTAGTGCATACGCTTTATCCGTAGCTACTCTACCACGAGAAGTTCTTTTTATTAAACCAATTTGTAATAAATATGGTTCACATACATCTTCAATCGTAGAAACTTCTTCACTAATCGAAGCTGCAATTGCCTCAATTCCAACTGGTCCACCATTAAATTTATGAACAATTGCATTTAGATACTCATGATCTGTTCCATCAAGTCCTAAATAATCCACTTTTAATCGGTCTAATGCCTCCATTGTAATATCATGACTAACAACACCCTTGTTCTTAACCAAAGCAAAGTCTCTAACACGTTTAAACAAACGATTCGCAATACGAGGAGTTCCTCTACTACGCTTTGCAAGTTCGAAAGCTGCATCATCATCAACACTTACATTTAATACTCTAGCCGTACGTTTAATGATACTCTCTAACTCTGGTACCGTATAATATTGTAATTTTGAAACGATTCCAAAACGATCTCTTAAAGGACTAGATAAGTCTCCAGCACGAGTTGTTGCACCAACCAAAGTAAATGGTGGTAAATCAATTCGAATATTACGACTATTCCCTTCACTACCAACAATAATATCTAAGGAGAAATCTTCCATAGCTGGATATAAAATCTCTTCGATATATCTTGGCATACGATGAATTTCATCAATAAACAACACATCCCCTGGCTCCAAAGAAGAAAGAATTGCAGCTAAATCTCCACTCTTCTCAATACTAGGACCACTAGCAGTCTTAATATGAGTACCCATTTCATGTGCAATGATAAAAGCTAATGTTGTTTTACCAAGACCTGGAGGACCATATAATAATACATGGTCAAGTGGTTCATTACGCATCTTAGCTGCTTCCACAAAGACTTTTATATTTTCCTTAACATCCGTTTGTCCAACATATTCTTCAATAGATTCTGGACGAATGGTATTATCCATCTCTTTATCATCAAATAAGGAATAATTGGTAATAACACTTTCCTCTTTCATAAGAACCTCCTATTAACGTAATAATAATTTTAAAGCATCTTTTACTTGATCTTCTAATTTTAATGAAGTATCTACTTTTGCTAGTACTGGAACAATTTCTTTTTCCTTGTAACCAAGACCAATAAGGACTTCTTTTAAATCACTTTCCGTTTGAACTTGGTCATCACTAATTCCAACACCAATAAATTCTAATTTTCCTTTTAAATCAAGAATAATTTGTTTTGCTAACTTATCCCCAATCTTAGGGAGTTTCTTTAAATATAAAACGTTTTCTCTCTCAATCGCATCCATGATTCCATCAATAGATCCTGTAGATAAGAAAGGTAATGCCATTTTACACCCTAATCCCTTAACACTAATAAGTTTTAAGAATAATTCTTTTTCTTCTAACAATTTAAATCCATAAAGTAAATGTTCACTCTCCGTAATTTGTTGATAGACATATACTTTATATTCTTTTCCTAATTCAAATGCATAAGGATTGGCTACATATAATAAATATCCCACTCCATTATTATCTAATACAATTGCATTTGTCTTAATATTACTAATAGTTCCTTTTATATAATCAAACATCTTATCAACTCCATTATCATTATATACTAAAACAAAAAGAGAAGTAAAGAAAATCGAACAAATATTTCATAAAAAAAGAAAAGTTTACTTTCCTTTTCTTGTAATTGTTTTTACTTTTGCTTTTTCTTCTGTTTTTGGAAAGAAAGCAGTCTTTCTCTTACCATCCGCATCTGTAAAATGTTTTAATTCCGCATTTTTAATATTTTGAAACTTCATAATACCTCCATGAGCCCCTATTATAGCATAAAAAAAGAAAAGAACTACTTCTTTTCTTCTTTTTCTACTTTTAAGTTATCTAATAATTCATCACTACTAGTTTCATCTTCTACTTGTTCTAGTAATTCTTCTGCTTTTTCAAAAGTACGATTCTTATTTTTCATCTCTTCTTCATGAATCAATACATTGAAAGCAACTTTTCCTACTAAAGTTTTTGGTAATTCTCTACGGAATTCATATTCATAAGGCCATGAGAAACGAGCTAAATTCTTCTCTACTAATGCTTTAATAGAACTTAATGTTTCCTCATTTTCTTTATTCGGATCTTTTAATACGACAAATGCTTTCGCAACACTAACCTTATAAGGATGTGGAATTCCAATAACACAAGACATACTAACATCTGGATGAGAATCAATGACATTTTCAATATTATTTGGATAAATATTGTATCCAGAAGAAATAATCATTCTCTTACTTCTACCTTTAAAGTAAACAAATCCATCAGGATCCATAATACCTTCGTCTCCAGTATGTAACCAAATACGTCCATCCTTATGTTTACGAAGAGTTTGTTTCGTTTCCTTACGATTATGAATATATCCATCCATAATAGTTGGTCCAGTAATAACGATTTCTCCTTCTGTACCATAAGGTACTTCATTCTCTGTACCATCTTCAACAATCTTATAATAAGTATCTGGATATGGAATACCAATACTTCCTGGACGATAATATTTAAGTGGTGTAAAACAGCTAGCCGCACAACACTCTGTTAATCCATAACCTTCACGAATTGTTGTTGGTGATTTATGTTTTTCCAACCATTCATCAAATTTTTTCTTTAACTCAATCGATAAAGAATCTCCACCAGAAATAACACAAGTTAAATATGGCATCTTCATATGATCAAAGTTCTTATTCTTTGTCATTGCTTCAAATAAAGTAGGAACACCAACAATAACATTTGGTTCATATTTCTTAACAATCTTATCAAATGTCTTCGCACTAAATTGTGGAAGTAAAATACTTGTTCCACCAAAATATTGAACACAATGAATACAAACTACTAAACCAAATCCATGGAAGATTGGCATAATAGCAAGGACTTTATCCTTATCACGTAAACAAGCAACATGTTCAAAGTTTTGCATAGCAGCTGCATTCAAATTAAGATTGGTTAACTTAACTCCCTTTGGTGTACCAGTAGTACCACCAGAATAAAGAATAGCCGCAATCTCTTTTCCCTTGAAACCATCTTCAATTTCTTTTTCGTATTCTTTACCAAGTTTAATAAAATCTTTCCATCCAATCTTTTTCTTATCATTATCTTTATCATGATTACTTTCACCATTCAAATAATGAATTGGATTTAAAGAAATAAGTGTTTTAGACATATTTGTTGCTGTATAAATTGACTTAATAAGTGGTGGCATAGACTCACTTACACTTACTGTAATGACTTTCTTTAGTTTTGTCTCTTTCATAATATGACTTACTTTTTCATAAGCAAAGTCAACACAAATCAACCACTCTGTTTTCGAAATTCTTAAATAATGCTTAATTTCATTTTCTGCACTAAGTGGATGAATCATACTAGCAACTGCACCAATTTTATTAGCTGCATAAAACGCAATAATAGCTTCTGGAGTATTTGGCATACAAATAGAAACAACGTCTCTATGTTTTACTCCAATCGCCTTAAAAGCTCTAGCTGTATCATCAATCTGTTTTAAAAATTCATGATAAGTCTTTTTATTTCCATAATAGTTATAACTAATATTATTTAAATGCTTACTCGCTGTATATTCAATTAATTTATAAGCAGAAAAATCTGGATACTCCAAATGTTCCTTTTCATCTCCATAAAATTTATACCACGGAGTTTTTATTCTCTTATTATCATTCTTACTCACTATCTTCACCCTCTAGCATCCATTATACTATATTCCACTTAATTTCACAAATTTACAAACAAAAAAAGAGGATTAATCCTCTTTTAAATTATAGTAAACATCTTGTACATCATCTAAATCTTCTAATGTATCTACTAGATTATGTACTTTTTCTGCTCCTTCTTCATCAAGAGCAACTTCCATATTAGGAACATAAGTTAATTCACATTCTAAGAATTCTTTTACATCTTCTTTTTCTAAAGCATCTTTTACAGCAGTAAATGTTGTTTGTTCTGTTGTAATAACATAAGTATCTTCTACTCTTTCAAAATCAACAGCACCTGCATCTAAAGCAGTCATCATCATAGTTTCTTCATCATAATCTGCTGGAATAACGATAGAACCACGTCTTTCAAACATATAAGATACGCTTCCATCTGTTCCAAGATTTCCACCTGCTTTTGTAAAAGCACTTCTAACTTGAGAAGCAGTACGGTTACGATTATCTGTTAAACAATCAACCATAAAAGCAACTCCACCATGTCCATATCCTTCATAACGAACACTTTCGTAATTTGCTCCATCAGAGTTACCTGCAGCTTTATCAATTGCTTTTTGAATATTATCCTTAGGCATGTTTTGTGCTTTAGCCTTATCAACTACTAATCTTAGTGCGGCATTTTGAGACGGATCAGGACTTCCACCTTTAGCAGCAACCATGATTTCTTTTGCTAATTTTTGGAAAACTTTCCCACGTGCTTGATCTAAAAGACCTTTTTTTCTGTGAATTGTAGCCCATTTTGAATGTCCACTCATATAAATACCTCCTCGTTTTTCTTTAATAAGATAACACAAAATCCTTGTTTTATCAAGTTTTACTTACTATTTCGAATATAATAAGTAATTTCTTCCACTCCCTCTTGTTCATTTAAATTAATTGGGAATTCATTCTGAATATCTTCTAATGTACCATCACTAACGGTAATATATAAATTATTAACTAAATCAAATACATCATCATTATTATTAACCGCCTTTAAAGCAATCATCGTACCTAATGTATCAATATAACTATTGCAAGGCTTCTTATTCGTAATAATATCATCTAAATGAGAAACCATTTCTGCATCTCCTAAAGTAGCTTTAATCTCATCTTCTGCTTTATCTTCTAATAAGAATCCTAAATACATTAAAGTTAGATAAGATTCATTCATATCATAGATTGTTCCATATAATTTCTTATAAATATAATTAATAGAATCTCTTCTTAAAGAATTATTCGTACTTAAATGCTTTGCTAAAGCAAATTCTGTTAAAGACATAATCATCTCAACATAAACTTTTTTTAATCCCTCTTCATATCCTTCTAGATTTAATAATTCTCCAGAAAATAAATAAGCATATTCACGTACTAGTAAGAATACTTCATCTAATTTATTTGATTCTAGAATCTCAATTCGATAATTATCTCCATCAACGCTTACACGACTATTAACATCTCCCATTTCTTCTTTGGAAAGAAAAACAATATTTCCATTCTCCACATCATAATCAATTTGTTTAATAATGTTAGGAGAAATCTTATAAAAGAAGTTTTTAATGATATTAATAGAAGTCTTCTTATCTTTTAAAGCAATTTTATAATCAATCTCTGTTGCTTCTTTTAAATCATCATACTCTTCATCTCTTAAATATTTATTTAATCCATTCGCATATGCGATAAAATCTTTAAAGTTTTCATAAAAAAATGGGTCCGAATTTTCAAGATAATCTAAATACTCTATAGCCTTCTTATTCATAATCACACATCCCTCTAATTCATTTCACTATACCAAATCGTTTTTTCTACGATTGTTTTTACACCAGCTTCTGAAAATGGTTTACTAAGCATATCAACAATTGGATAACCAAATGCACGATCAATTGTATCTTTTGTAGAATCCCCAGAAATAATAGATACAGGCATTTTTTGGAATAAATTATTCTTTTGCATATAATCAAGTACTGCAAAACCATCTACTCCAGGCATATTTAAATCAAGTAAAATAGCCTTAATCATTCCATTATCGAAATTAGCCGTAATAATATTAATCGCTTCTTGTCCATTCTTTGCATCGCCTACATAATACTTATCCGCAAAAATACGTTTTACAAAATTACGAACAATATTTGAATCATCCACTACTAATACAGCAGGTTGTAAATAAATCTCTCCAGTAATCGTAGCAGCTTTAACCGTTTCTACTTTTTTGGCAGGAGTAGCATCATTACCATTCAAATATTCATTCGCAATAGCAAGAGCATTTTTTACCTGTTCTTGTAAAGCACCAAAATTTTGTTGAATATATAAAACATCCCCTGCTTTACCCTTCATCTCATGTTCATAAGCAATATCGGATAATGTATGAAATCCAAAATATTTGGAATCACTTTTTAAAGAATGAACATAAATTGTATAATTCGCAAGATCTTTATTATTTTTATAATTTTCAAGTCTTGCAAGTTTTTCTGTTGCACTAACAATAAACTCTCCTAAAGTATCGTTATAAGTATCAATATCTCCAAATAATTCAAGACTGGATTTGATATCAACACCCATAGAAGTTAAGTATTCTACACTTCTCATCCTAACCACCTCATCCTACTATAAAATTATTATAACATAAAGATAAAAAAAAGAAACTACTTAAAGTTTCTTCTTTTACTATAAATAACCGGATAAGGATCTCCAAAAGATTTTAAATCTGTCTCTTCTAAAGTTCCCATCTTTTTATCCGCAAGCTCACGTCTTGCTAAATACTTAATACTCTCTCGCCATTCCACCTCATCAAAATAATCATCAAATTCATAATGTCCGCCCTCACATAATGCAATTAAAAAATCTGCATTATTCTCTACTGCTTTACGAATGATTAATTCCGTAGCTTGGCAAGGCATAAAACCAATAATTAAAGAAGCGTTGCCAACGTTTGTATTTTCTTGAAACATTTCTCGCCTTAATTGAAATCCGTCCGTTGATTCAATTCTCTTACTAACTCTTGGATCATATACCGTAACACTACCAGAGGTTTGAGCTTCTCGAATATGTTTTGCAACAACTGGAATAACTCCACCACCAACTTCAATAATATCCGTATTAATATCAAAGTTTTCTTTTAATAAACTAACAAATCCACGATACATATTATCTTTTTCTGGAGTAATCTCCAATGTATCATAGATTTGTCTTAATACATCAGGTGCAAAACGAGTACGACTACCCATATCATAATTATCAATCATATACTGAATCTCACGAGGAGTATAATCATCCATATGACTGGTGATATAAGAAATAACTTTTTTATATTGATTTTCTTCTGGTTGCATAAAATCCTCCAATAAAACTATTTTTTATTGCTAGATTCACTTTCATGGAAACAAGAATTTTCTTTAATCTCTTCCATCGCCTTTAAAGCAAATGGTTTAAAGTATTCATGTTTCGTATCGTTTTCCCATACCCCATATAAATCTGTTAAATATTCATATTTTTCAGAATCCGAATATTGATAATCCGCATTCTTCTTTCGTTCCAAATAAATCTCATTCGATACTCCAAAAATTCGAAAGAATAATTCTTTTTCTAACTTTTCCAAATAAGTTGGTTGCTCTGGATAAGGTAAAAATTCTGCACTCTTAATAGCCATATAAAAGTCACAAAGATTCGAATTATCTTTTAATAATCCAGAATGATAAATATTAAGTTCTCCCTCCAAATTTAATAATTCTCTACAAGTATCTAAATATAATTTATTTTTCGTACTATTCTTCATTTTAGTATTTAAATGAACCATATCCATATTTAAAGCAACTAATTCATAGAAATCCGCATCTCTATTTTCGCCATTACGAATACGATTCGTTTTGTTATAAACATTCTTTAATTGATTCATTAATCCTTAAACATAAAGTAGAAATCTAAGATTCTTACTTCGTCTCCTTCCTCTGCTCCTAGCTCACGTAACTTATCATCAATCCCCATACGAGTAAGTTTCTTCGCAAAACGATATTCGCTTTCCTCAGAAGAAAACTTCGTCATCTTAAATATTCTTTCTACTTCATCTCCACTAATTGCCCAAGTACCATCATCATCACGAGTAATCGTAAATGGTTCTTCCTTCTTAAACTTGTACAATACGTGAGATTCAATTTGACTCTCATCATATAGCGGATTCATTGGAATATCATCTAACATATCTGCTAGTTTATCCACTACAGCTTGAAGTCCTGTATTCGTAGCTGCGCTAACTTCAAAAATTTCGCAATCTACTTTTGTTTTAAACTCTTCTAAATGTTCTTTTGCTTCTGGTAAATCCATTTTATTCGCAATAACAATCATTGGTTTTTCTAAAAGTTTTGGATTAAACTCTTTTAATTCGTTATTAATTAATACGAAATCTTCATATGGATCACGTAATTCCGAACCACTCATATCAATAACATGAGCAATTACACGAGTTCTCTCAATATGACGTAAGAATTTATCTCCAAGACCTTCTCCTTGACTAGCCCCTTCAATTAGCCTTGGTAAATCAGCCATTACAAAACTACGACCATCACTTGCTTTTACAACACCTAAATTTGGATTTAAAGTAGTAAAATGATAGGCAGCAATTTTTGGTTTTGATTTGGATACACAAGAAATAATAGTACTTTTACCAACACTAGGTAATCCAACTAAACCAACATCAGCAAGCATCTTAACTTCTACTTTAAGTGTTTTTCTTTCTCCTTCTTCTCCACGTTCAGAGTAATCTGGAGCAGTATTGGTTTGAGTCTTAAAAGCCGTATTTCCACGACCCCCACGACCACCTTTTGCAATTAATTCTTGTTGATCTTTTTTCGATAAATCCGCTAAAATCATTCCGGTATCTAAATCCGTAACTACCGTACCTTGAGGTACACGTACGATTAAAGGTTCAGCACCTTTCCCATGTTGATTCTTACCACGGCCATTTTCACCATTCGCACCCTTGATTGTTTTTTGATAACGTAAATCTAATAATGTATGAAGTCCTTCATCCACTTGGAAAATAATATCAGCACCATGGCCTCCATTACCTCCATAAGGACCACCCATTTCAATAAATTTTTCACGACGGAATGCAGTACATCCATCTCCACCATTACCAGCTTCTACTTTGATGGTAACCTCATCGACAAACATATAATCCCCTCCTTATCAAAGTATATCATATTAGAAAAAAGAAAGAGAGCCTAAGGCTCCCTTTTTATTCTGTTACTTCGTAAACGGATACTTGTTTCTTATCTCTTCCTAAACGTTCGAACTTAACTACTCCATCAATAGTAGTATATAAAGTATCATCATTTCCACGACGTACATTAGTACCAGGGAATACTTTTGTTCCACGTTGACGATATATAATTGAACCAGCTGTGATGAATTGTCCATCAGCTGCTTTTGCACCTAGTCTACGACCTGCAGAATCACGTCCATTAGATGTTGAACCTTGCCCTTTGTGGTGAGCAAATAATTGTATATCTAATCTTAAAAATTCCATTCTTATATCCTCCCTTACTTCACTTCAATATTATCTGGATATTTACTTTCCAGTTCCTTTAAAAGACTAACCATGTTTCCTATTAGTATTTGAGTAGTCTCATCCATATTCTTAATATTGATTGTCATACCCTTCTTACTAACTAAGTAACTTAGACTTCCTTTATTTAATGCTAAAATTCCATTTACAGTAGTTGTAACAATACTACTAACTGCACTACATACAATATCTTTTCCATAATCATCATACATCGCATGACCTAATAAAGATATTTTTGTAAATTTTGCATTTTCTTTTGTAACCGTAACTTTTATCATAGATTAACCATTAATTTTAGTAATTTTAATTTTTGTATATGGTTGTCTATGTCCTTGAGTTTTACGATTAGATCTGTCTTTACTCTTATACTTGAAAACTCTGATTTTCTTATTCTTACCGTTCTTTAGTACTTCACCTTCAACAGTAACATTAGTAAGATAAGGATTTCCAACTTTTGAGTCAAGCATTAATACTTGATCAAATTTAACAACATCACCTGAAGCACAATCTAATTTTTCAACATAGATTTCAGAACCTTCAGTTACGTAATATTGTTTTCCACCAACTTTTACTACAGCGTTCATAATTTACCTCCTCTTTAAAAAACTTAAGACTCGCTCTTAAGGCACGATATTTCGTTTTAACCTTTTCAATGCGGTTTGAGCATGAGGCTTCAAACAACAAAGATTATAGCACAACAACCCAATGCTGTCAAATAAATAAACGAAATAATTCCCTATTTTTTTCTAGGAATATAATCCGAATTATGATATTCTATTTTAGAAGGAGAAATGAAAATGAAATATAAGAGAATTTTATTGAAATTAAGTGGCGAAGTTCTATCTGGTGATAAAGGTCATGGAATTGACTTTACTAGAGCTTTAGAACTAGCAAACGAAATCAAAGAAGTCGTTGATTTAGGCGTAGAAGTTGGAATCGTTGTAGGTGGTGGAAACTTCTGGAGAGGTAAATCAAACGAATATATGGATCGTGCTACCAGTGATTATATTGGTATGATGGGAACAGTAATGAATGCCCTAGCCTTAGGAGATGCATTTAAACAAATCGACGTACCAGTAAGAGTACAAACTGGTGTAGAAATGAGACAAATTGCTGAATTCTATATTAAAGATCGTGCAATTCGTCATTTAGAAAAAGGAAGAGTTGTTGTCTTTGGATGTGGAACTGGTTCTCCATTCTTCTCAACCGATACAGCAGCAGCTCTAAGAGCAGCAGAAATAAAAGCAGATGTTGTAATCAAAGCAACAAAAGTAGATGGTGTTTATGATAAAGACCCTAAAAAATATGAAGATGCAAAAATGTATCACGAAATTAGTTACATCGACGTATTAAATCAAAAATTAAATGTAATGGATTCTACTGCAACAAGTTTATGTATGGATGAAAATATTCCAATACATGTTTTTAACGTTAATAAAAAAGGTATTTTAAAAAGGATTATTCTTGGAGAAGATGTAGGTACAATGGTAAAAAACTAACATCGAAAAAATAGTCCTTCGGGACTATTTTTATTTTCTCTTATATTTCAAAGAAAAAAAACCAATCAATTGATTGGTTTTATTTTTTTAATGAGTTCTTTCTCTTAAGAAAGGAGGAAGTTCATAACGATCTTCTCCACCTTCATTCTTAGAAACTGGTGTTTCTAAAATTTCTGGTTGAGGTTGATACTCTTCTCTACCTGCTTCTCTAGATGGCATATCATATTGAGCAGAGCGTCTCATTTCTCTTGGATAATCATGTTCTTCTGGTTGTTGAGGAATAGCATTTAAACGTTCTCTTTCTTTCATCTCTTTTTGACGAGAAGCTTTATCAAATCCTGTAGCAATTACAGTAACGATAACTTCATCATTTAAATTTTCATTAATAACAGATCCGAAGATTGTATTAATATCAGTACCAGCAGCAGCTCTAACAACTTCAGCAGCTTGTTCTGCTTCAAACAATGTTAAGTTAACTCCACCAGTAATATTAATAATAGCATCTGTTGCTCCAGTAATAGGAATCTCTAATAATGGAGAAGATACAGCTTGCTTTGCAGCTTCAATGGCTCTTTCTTCACCCATACCAATACCAATACCGATAATAGCATGTCCACTACCTTCCATTACTGCTTTAACATCAGCAAAGTCAAGGTTAACTAATCCAACTACAGCAATTAAGTCTGAAATAGATTGTACGCTTCGACGTAATACATTATCTACTTCTTTGAATGCTTCTACCATTGGTGTAGTCTTATCAATAATTTCTCTTAATCGATCATTTGGAATGATGATTAATGTATCAACATGTTTCTTTAATTCTTCAATACCTGCTAATGCATTATCCATTCTTCGCTTTCCTTCAAATGAGAATGGTTTTGTTACAATAGCAACTGTTAAAGCACCTAATCCCTGAGCAATTTCTGCAATAATAGGAGCAGCACCAGTACCAGTACCTCCACCCATTCCTGCAGTAATGAAAATCATATCAGCACCTACAAGGGCATCTTCTATTTCTTTCTTAGATTCTAGAGCAGCCTCTTTTCCAATTTCTGGTCTAGCTCCAGCTCCAAGTCCATCAGTAAGATTAGAACCAATTTGGATTTTAACATCAGCCTTTGATGAATTCAAAACTTGAAGATCAGTATTAGCAGCAATAAATTCTACGCCTTTTACGCCAGATTCTACCATTCGATTAATTGCGTTACCACCGCCACCACCGACACCAATAACTTTAATCTTTGCTAATTGATCCATTTCTAATCCGCCTATCATAAATTGTCCTCCTTAATCATATAGATGACCAAAAATTGTACGAATGTTATAGTCATCATTTAAGTTATTTTCAGTAGATGTCAAAATTTCTTCATCATAACTACTTATCATATTATAATCTCTTCCTCTAAGAGAAAGTTTATCATCAAAATAACGAATAACACCATAAGCACTACTATACTTATTGTGTCTTATTCCCACAGTAGAAATTTTACAAACTCTAGCAAGCCCATCAAACTCACTATCTACAAGATAATGAAATCCTTGTAACTCGCTTAATCCACCTGTAACAATTATATAACGTATTTCTCTATTTGTTAAGTTTTTTATTTCATTTTTGGAAAGTTTTAAAATTTCTCGAACCCTTGCTTCTACTACTTCTGAAGCCTCTACCTGAGAGATATCTTTCGGAGTACCATCACTGCAAGTAACCGAATATTTTTCTGTCTCATCTGCATAAGTTTTCATAGCTAGTACAAAGTTTTCTTTTAAATAACGAGAATCTTCTGCTGTACAGCCAAATACATAAGATAAATCCTTATCAACATTATTACTTCCTACTGGTAATAAAGAATTTTTAATTTGAATACCTTTATTAAAGATAGAAACATTCGTAGAACTTTCTCCAATATTGATAACACAACCAACGCTATTATCATAACGTTCATTATGAGATGCAAAATAATCCCCCGTAGAAGTATAAGCAACATCAATAGTTTCTAAACCACTCATATTAATAACTTCTAATAATTTATATAAAGTTCCTTTTGGAATACTACTAATAACGATCTTTGCTTCTAACGTATCGCCACTCATTCCTTTCGGATCACGAATATTTTCATTGTTATCTACAATAAAACTAATAGGAGTTGCAGTAATAATCTCAAAGCCATCAGAACTATGCCCCTTAATTGCTTCATTTAATACATTACTAACATCTAAGCCAGTTATCTCAGAAGGGTTTACAACATCCACATTACCAACTACAATATCCATCTTACAATCAGTTGGAGGAACAGCGCATATCACCTTTTTCACACGAAAACCAAGCATCTTCTCAATACGATCAATTGTTTTTTGAATACTAATAGCGCAAGCACGATCATCTGTTATCTGCCCATTCTTAATACCTTTAGATTTTGTAGAACAAGAAGCTAAGACATGAAAAATATCTTGATTCTTTTCTGCTACAACGATTTTTACACTATCAGTACCTAATTCAATTCCAGTATAAACATGACTCATAGATTTCTTCTCCTATCCTATAAGTCATTATACTATAAAACAAAAAACTTTAAAAGTTTTTCCTAAAATTTTATGAAAATACATTATAATAAAAGAAAGGTGATAAAATGAAAGTATTCAAAAAGAGTATTCCTTGGATTCTAATCTTCCTATTATTCTTAGTTGGAAATATTTTCACAAAAGAACTAGCAAGTGACGAAGTATGGATGTATGGCTTTGCCTCCAATATTGCAAAAGGAATGATACCATATAAAGATTTTAATATTGTAGTAACTCCACTTTATCCAATGATACTTGCTCTTCCATTGTTATTGTGGAATAACTTCTTAGTAATCTATATCGTACAATCATTAATCCTTACAGGAATGTACTATCTATTATATAAAATACTAAAGGAAAAATTTTATGTTCTACTAATATTACCATTTTTATATTTAGAATATTTCACAACCCCACAATACAATATATTATCTCTATTCTTAACAATACTCATAATCTATTTAGAAGCACAAGAAGAAAAAAATGATAAAGCAATAGGAATCACATTAGGGTTATCGATTCTAACCAAACAAACAATTGGAGTATTTCTATCAATAGCATCTCTATTCTATTATCGAAAAAACATAAATAAAATAAAAGAAAGAATAATATACGAAAGCATTCCACTATTATTCTTCCTAGTTTATCTACTCGGAACAAATTCTTTTGCAAGTTTCTTTGATTTATGTTTTTTAGGACTATTCGACTTTGCAGGAAACAATCATCGAAAAAGCTTATTCACAATAGCTGTCTTTGTCGGAATATTAATACATACAATTATTATTACAAGACAAAACAAAAAAGACATTACTCCTTACTATGTCTTAGCCTACTATACAGTTTTTATTCCAATAATGGATTTATGTCATCTACAATTTGTAATATTTGCTTATCTGACATTAGTACTTAAATACCATAAAAAAGATATTATAAAAAATGTTTACATCGTCTTATTAGCAGGTGCTATAACATGCCAAACATTAATCTTATCTACAATCAAAAATTCATCTTTTCCAACAGATATTAATCATTTTGAATATAAGAGCTTTAGTTCTACCTTCCAAAATCAAACAAAGGGAGTTCAAAAATACCTAGAAGATCATAAGGAAAACAATTATGTCTTTTTAGACTATAATGCCTATTATTTCAAAATCATCCAAGACAAGAAAATAGAATATTTAGATCTGACATTAACTGGAAATACAGGCTTCCATGGAAGTGACAAAGTAATACAAAAAATAAAAGAACAAGAAAAAGAAAATACATTTTATATGATTGATTACTCAAAAAAAGAATTAAATAATTATCAATACGATGAAAAAGCAATCCGATATGTAAAAAAACATGGAGAAATTGTAGATCGTATTTATAACTATGATATATATAAAATAAAGTAATTAGAAAACTCTAATTACTTTTTTATTTGATAAATATTAAACTTAGAATCAGAATAAACATTTTCATAATCCGCATCTGTCCTCAAAAATAAGTCCATATACGTATCTTTTTGAACAAACAAATGCGTAAAACCATATTTCGATATGAATTCCGAAACATTTCCTCTTCCATGTTCTAATTGATAATACTCACTAAAATAATCAAACTTTTGATTTAAACTTTTAAAATATACTTCTGCCCTTGAATCAATATAAGAAGGATATCCTCGATACTCACAATAACTACCATAATCAAAATCAGCATACAATACAATTTCACTCGATAAAGAATCAAGATAATCTACAGCTTTCTCAGCTTCACTAGTATCAACAGAACGATTAATAAAAAGATAAAAGAAACAAACCCCTAGCATAAAACAATATAATGGAAGATAATTTCGAATACTCCCCTCAGAAGGTACTTTCTTATAAGTAATAGTTTTTGGTAAGAAAGGAATAGTTCCAAGAAAAAACAATGCAATATTTCTAGTATTAAAAAAAGCAAGAATGCTAGTACCTAAAAATAAGAATAAATGTGGTAATTCGATACGTTTCTTTGAATAAAAATAAAAAACAATCATTCCAAAAAAAGAAAGATAGAAAATAACATTAATTGGATAATCAAAAGTAAGAGAAGTTGGTCTCATCTCCATAATAAAATCCGAAAAATCACTTCTACCATAAGACTTAATTAAAAAAGTAAATACTTCTCCTCCATAAGGATTTAGAAAACCTACTATTCCCATAAGAAGCATTATAAAAATTAGTTTCTTCCATCGCTTATCTTTCTTAAGAAGAAAAGAAACAAGATAAGGAAGTACAAATAAAAACAATCCAATATATAAAGCACTATGAAGATTAACTTGTAAAAATGCTAGTACCAGTAATCCGTATATCCATTTCGTATCTTGATTCTTCGAATATACTTCCATAACAAACAAAGCACAAAGAAGAATCAAATACGTAAATAATTGTGGACGAATTAATACAAAATTCACTTCTAGCAACAATACAGTTAATACAGAAAAAATAGTAGATAAAAAAGAATCTTTATTCGTAAGAAATGAAATAAAATGATATAAAATAGCCAAATAACAAGCAATAATTGCCATTACAAAAACAATCATTCCATATCTGCCAAGAAAGTGATATATCAAATAAAAAATAACACTAGAGAGCCATTGTTGCATCACAAGATGTAATCCACTATGCATCGATAAAAAATCCGTATGAGCAATTCCATCTGACACAATATGTTTTCCATACTCATGTAAGAACCAAAAATCTGGTCCAGCAAACAAATTCAAACAACATACTACTACAATAGGAACAAAAAAAAGAAGAAAATGAATGTACTTATATTTTTGATAACTCTTCAAAATCTCTTTCATACACATTTACTCCTTTATTTGGAAATGATTTCCATTATCTAAATATAAAATTCCCTTACGATCCTCTAATTGTTGTAAAACCGTATTATAGTAATTAATCATTTTAAATTTGGTTAAAGTAAGATAAACCATATTTCCATCATCCATATACAATAAGAATCGTTCCTTATCAATATCATTCGGATCATAAGAAATGTCACTAATACGACTTAGAGTATCTGCATTAACTCGGTCCATTCCCTTTAAGAAATCCTTATAAATATTATTTGGAATATAATTTAAAACTCTAGGAATTTGAAATACAACAAAATCAGCATCTTGCTTATAAGCAGTACCATCCGAAAATACTACTCTTTTATCACTATCTCGATAATATAAAGGCTTACTCTCTTTTACGGTTATTTCTATCGTATGAAAAAACTTTCTTTTAACAGTCGCCTTCTCAATATAAGGCGACTTTTCCAATTTCTTCTTCATAGAAATTGGATGTACAGAATAATAACTTGGATAATCCTTTAATCCCGCATAGCGAATAATATAATCATCATTTAAATATTGATTCTTTAATACAAATATATTTTTTACAGGAATTTGAACATACATATAAACTCCAAAAGAAAGAGCTGCTACGACTAGTAACATAATAAATAAATTAAAAAACTTAATTTTTCTTCTTTTGACTAGTTTCTTTTGCATGTCTCACTACTCCCAATTTACAAATTCTTGTTCTACTTTCATTTCTACATTATATTTTTCTTTCACTTGATCACGTACATATTCAATTAATTCTTTAATTTCTTCACCAGTAGCATGATCATAATTGATGATGAAGTTGGCATGTTTTTCACTAACCATAGCTCCACCCTTTTTCATTCCTTTTAATCCAAGTTCTTCAATCATTTGACCAGCAAACATTCCCTCTGGGTTACGGAATACACTTCCAGCAGAAGGATACTCTAATGGTTGAGAACTAATTCTTCTTTGCTTACGTTCTTTAATAACTTCTTCTATTGCTTCTTTCTTTCCCTTATGTAGTTTTAAAGTTACCTCTAAACAAATATATCCAGGATGACTCTGTAAGAAAGAACTACGATAATGGAAATTCATCTCTTTATTTGTTAAATTAATAATCTTTAAATCCGGTGTAAGAACTTTAACACTTTGAACAACATAACCCATATCACTCTTATAAGCACCAGCATTCATATAAACTGCACCACCGACACATCCAGGAATACCAGCTGCAAACTCTAATCCAGCTAAAGACTCTTTACAAGCCATCAAACATAATTTAATTAAGGAATAACCTGCTCCAACACGAATCTTATTTGGCCCAGAAAATTTAATTTGATTAAACTCATCTAGCTTAATTAGAATACCATCATATTCACGACTACTAAATAATAAGTTAGACCCGTTTCCTAATATCTTATGTTTTATATGATTCTCCTTACAAAGTTTTAATAAAGCAATCAAACAATCTACATTACGAGGATAAACAATGACCTTCGCATTTCCTCCTACTTTATAAGTTGTATATTTCTTCAAAGAAACATTTTTTTCAATTTTTCCAATGTTTTCTTTTTCAATTATTTCAAGGACATTATCCATTAAAATCACCCAATCAAACGTTTTATTTCGTCATAGATCTTGGTAGCAGAGTCTTTTACTCCTAACTTCTCACTATCTACTTTCATTTTACTATAAGATTCTAAATTATCAAAGAGTTTATCAATCTCTAAAATAATCTTATCTTTTGAAAATTCCTCTTCCGTAACTAATACACAAGCACCTGCTTCTTTTAATTCCAAAGCATTTAAATATTGATGATTATGTGTAACATATGGGGAAGGAACTAGAATAGCAGGTAATCCAATTGCTGTAATCTCCGCAATCGTGGATGCTCCTGCACGAGATACGATTAAATCACTATCTTTTAAAATATTAATTAAATTATCCATAAAAGGTACTATTTTTACGTTCTCTGGAACCTCAACATCCGAATAATTATCATAATATGCTTTACCAGTAATTACTAATACTTGATAACTTTTATTTGAAAATCCAGGAATTAGTTCCTTTAATTTTGTAGTCATGGTAGTAGAACCTAAAGACCCCATAACAACAACAACTAATTTTTTCTTCTCATCAAATCCTAAAGAACTCTTTAATTCTTTTGGAGTAGAAACAATCTCTTCACTTCTAGGATTACCAGTATATACTACTTTGTTTTTAGGAAAATCTTTTACTGTACCAGGCAATGATACAAATACTTTATCTGCAAAATTCGCAATAAATTGATTTGATAATCCTGCAATCGAATTTTGTTCATGAATTACTACTGGATATTTCAATCGATGAGCAGCATACAAAACAGGTGCTGTAATATATCCACCTACTCCAATCACAACATCAGGATTAAATTTTTTAATTTCTACTTCTGCTTGTTTTACCGCTTTAAAAAATTTCTTCAAAACAGAAATATTTTTAAATGGATTTTTACGATTTAATCCACTCATCTCTAATCCAATAAAAGGAATATTTAATTTTGGAATAATATCTTTTTCCATTCGATCCGTTGTTCCGAAATATAAAATCTCACTATCTGGTTCTCTCTCTTTAATTTTATTAATAATAGCAATAGCTGGATAAATATGACCTCCAGTACCACCTGCTACAACGACTGCTTTCACAAGCATCACCTCAGTTACTCCATTATACCATAATTTCTAGGTTTCATGTGATTTTCGACAAAAGAAATAACTTCTTTACGTTTCCATTTAATTTTATGAAATAAATTGTAAAGATATCCTAACTATGTTAAAATAGGAAAAAAGAAAGAGGGATATCTATGACGGTTGGTATAATTGCAGAATATAATCCATTTCATAATGGGCATCAATATCAAATTCAAAAGATTAAAGAAAAATATCCTGATGCAA
>JAFUFG010000227.1 GCA_017470045.1 Bacilli bacterium
AAATTGATGGTGAAATGGGAGATTCTCATGTTGGTTTACAAGCAAGACTTATGTCTCAAGCTCTACGTAAACTATCTGGAACAATTAGCAAAACAAATACTACTTGTATCTTTATTAATCAATTACGTGAAAAAGTTGGAGTTATGTTTGGAAACCCTGAAACTACTCCAGGTGGTAGAGCATTAAAATTCTATTCTTCTGTAAGACTTGAAATCCGTCGTAGTGAACAATTAAAAATGGGTGATGGAGTAGTTGGTAATAAAACTTCTATTAAGGTTGTTAAGAATAAAGTTGCACCTCCATTTAAAACTGCTATGGTTGATATTATGTATGGAGAAGGAGTTTCTCGTGAAGGAGAAATCGTTGACTTAGCAGCAGAAGCAGGAATCGTAGAAAAGACTGGCTCTTGGTATTCTTATCAAGGAGAAAAACTTGGACAAGGAAAAGAAAATGTTAAGTTAATTTTGAAAGATAATCCTGAATTAAAAGAAGAATTAGAACAAAAAGTACGTGAGTACTATGATATTTCTTTAGATAAGGATAAAGAAAAAGAATCTAAGAAAAAAGCAGATAAAGAGTAAGAAAGAGAGGAAAAGTATTTTCCTTTCTTTTTTTTTCGAATACAATGGTATTAGGAGGTTACGATATGAAGAAATTAAAAGATTTAATCGAAACCGATTATGATATTGATATTATTGGTATTACGGACGATTCAAGAGAGGTTAGGGACGGATTCCTTTTTGTTGCGACAAAAGGATTTCGAATTGATCATTTTGATTATATAGAAGATGCTATTCATAATGGATGCGTATGTGTTATATCGGATCGTAAATGCGAATTTGATATTCCGAATATTGTCGTAGAAGATGTTCATTCTACGTTTTTAAAAATATGTCGTAAGTTTTATGATGTGGATTTAAGTAAATTATCTTTTATTGGAATAACAGGTACAGATGGTAAGACAACTACTGCTACGATTATTCGAAATCTAATTAATCCGATTCGAGATTGTGCATATATAGGTACGAATGGAGTGGACTATTTAGGAGAGCATTTAAAGAGTAATAATACTACTCCATGTATAAAAGAGTTATATGAATATTTAAGTATTATTCAGAAAAGTAAATGTAAAGATATTGTGATGGAAGTGTCTAGTGAAGCACTTCTTCATGATCGTGTACACGATTTGTCATTTTCTGTCATAGGGTATACGAATATTACAGAAGATCATCTTAATGTTCATGGTACTTTAGAAAATTATATAGAGTGTAAAAGAAGTCTTATGGATCATTTGGATTCTAATGGTATTTGTATATTAAATGGTGATGACGAACACTGTAAAGGATTGTCGAATGATTGTGTAACGTATGGAATGAATATTGACAATGATTGTGTCATATCAAATGTCAATGAAAGTGCAAAGTTTACAACATTTAATCTTTCTTATATGGACCATACTTATATGATTCATTCTCCATTTACTGGTATTTATAATGTTTATAATGTCACTTTAGCTTTTCTAGTTTGTTTACATTATGGATTGTCTCCTGAATATTTAGTGGATTCTATTCGAACGCTTGGAGTCGTTAAGGGTCGACGTGAATTATTAGATTTTGGACAGGAATACGATATTATCTTAGACTATGCTCATACGTTACATGGAATTGAAAGTATTATTAAGAGTGTTTCTGATAAGAAGAAAATTGTTGTGACCGGATGTGCTGGAGGAAGAGAAAAGAGTAAACGTCGTTGGATCGGAGATTTCTTACTAAATAACTGTGATGTTTGTATTTTTACAATGGACGATCCAAGATACGAATCAGTAGATACGATTATTGATGATATGGTAGGAGATACGGATAAAGAGTATTATCGTATTATTGATCGAAGGGATGCAATTTATAAAGCATTCGAACTTGCAGATGCGAATAGTTGTGTATTTATTCTTGGCAAAGGTAGGGATGAATACATGGCAATTGAGGATAAAAAGCTTCCTTATTGTGATTATGATGTTATCTGTAGTTATTTTGAATAAGTCTTTTATGAGTTCTTGACATACCCTTAAATTAACCTTAAAATAAAATTAGATTATCATTTAAAATAATCTAGATGGAGGAATTATATGGATCATATTTTATTCCCCATTTTACTACTTGTTGTAGGTGCAATTGTAGGTTTTGTTATCTCTTATGTTATGAATAACATGAAGGTTTCTAATGCGAATAAGGAAGCTGAAAAGATTATTAATAACGCAAAAAAAGAGATTGAAAAAGCAAAAAGAGATGCAGCTATTGAACAAAAAGAAGAAGCTCATAAACAAAAAATGGATTTGGAAAAAGAAATTCGTGAAAAGAAGGCAGAATTAAAAGAATCTGAAAATAGATTACTTCAAAGAGAAGCGAATATTGATAAGCGTGATGAAATGTATCAAAAACGCGAGACTGTATTAGATGAACGTGAAGAAAAATTATCAGAACGTGCTATGGAAATCCAAAACGAAAAGAGTAAAGTGGAGGATATTAAAAGAGAACAACTAGAATTACTAGAAAAAATATCTGGTTTCAGCAAGGATAAAGCTCGTGAACTTGTAATGAGCCAAGTTCGTGAGAATATGAACAAGGAAATTGCTGAATATATTAGAGAACGTGAAAACGAAGCAAAATTAGAGGCGGATAAAACTGCAAGAGAATATATTGTAAGTTCTATGCAACGTTATGCTGCTGATATTGCTAGTGATCAAACTGTTACGGTAGTAGATTTACCAAATGAAGAGATGAAAGGTCGTATTATTGGTCGTGAAGGTCGTAATATTCGTACGATTGAAGCGATTACTGGTGTAGATTTAATTATTGATGATACTCCAGAAGCTGTCGTTTTATCTAGTTTCGATCCACTACGTAGAGAGATTGCTAGAGTTACTTTGGATACTTTAATTAAAGATGGTCGTATCCATCCAACTCGTATTGAAGAGTTATACGATAAAGTATGCAAAGATATGAAACAAAAGATTATTGAATTTGGACAAGAAGCTACTTTTGAATTAGGTCTTACAAAATTCGATCCTGAATTATTAGAGACAATTGGTAAATTACATTTCAGAACTAGTTATGGTCAAAATGTATTACAACATTCTATTGAAGTTTCTCACTTGTCAGGATTACTTGCTGCTGAACTTGGAGAAGATGTCGTTCTTGCAAAAAGAGCTGGTTTACTTCATGATATCGGTAAGGCAATTGATCATGAAATTGAAGGAAGCCATGTTGATATTGGTGTAGATATTGCGAAAAAACATAAGGAAGATCCTGTTGTTATTAATGCAATTGCATCTCACCATGGTGATACTGCTGCTACGAGTGTTATTTCTAATATCGTTGCGATTGCAGATGCTTTATCTGCATCTCGTCCAGGTGCTAGAAATGATTCTTTAGAAAATTACATTAAACGTCTTTCTCAATTAGAGGAAACTGCTAATGGTATTAAGGGAGTAGAGAAAACATTCGCTGTACAAGCAGGACGTGAATTACGTGTTATTGTTAAACCTGAG
>JAFUFG010000228.1 GCA_017470045.1 Bacilli bacterium
GTAAAGAAGAAGCTTATAATGAATTAAAATATAAAGATTATTCTTCTTATAGTGAAGAAAGTGTTGAAAAATATAATCGTATTTTATCTGGTAATTTAAAAGAGGAAAGTGAAGATACTATTAAATCTACAGGATATGTTGTAGATAGTTTAGAAGCTGCTTTATGGTGTACTCTAAACTCTAATTCTTATGAAGATGCTGTTGTAAAAGCCGTTAATCTTGGAGATGATACAGATACTGTTGGAGCTATCACTGGTAGTATGGTAGGTACTATTTATGGTGCTGAATCTATTCCTGAAAGATGGATTAGTAAGGTACGTAAATTAGATGAATTAAAGAGTATAGCAACAGGTTACTGTGATGTTGTATGTGATAATAATACAAAAGTTTCTCCACGTTATTATGATAATTTAGCGGTCTCTTATGATGAGGAACTATATCGCATGGTTAATGGATTGGATAAACCGGATGATTCGGAAAAAAAAACTAATGTTTTATAAGTAAAGATGGGTCAAACCATCTTTTTTTTTGCTTGATTTTATTATATAATGATAATTGGAAGGATCGTGAGTATATGAAAAAGATTATGGATGGTAATGAGGCAGCCGCATATGTCTCATATAATTTCACGGAAGTTGCTGGAATTTATCCAATTACACCTGCATCTCCAATGGCAGAGTTAACGGATAAATGGAGTAATGAAGGGAAATTAAATTATTTTGATACACCTGTTAAAGTCGTTGAAATGGAAAGTGAAGCAGGTGCAGCTGGTATGATTCATGGATCATTACAAGCTGGTGCTTTGACTACTACTTATACGGCAAGTCAAGGTTTATTATTGATGATTCCAAATATGTATAAAATTGCTGGAGAAATGCTTCCGGGAGTTATTCATGTTGCAGCTCGTAGTTTAGCTACACATGCATTATCTATTTTTGGAGATCATCAAGATGTTTATGCAGCTCGTAGTACTGGATTTGCAATGTTAGCAAGTTCTTCTGTACAACAAGTTATGGATTTAACTGGAGTTGCTCATTTATCTGCTATTAAAGGTAGCATTCCTTTTATGAATTTCTTTGACGGATTCCGTACTAGTCATGAATTACAAAAAGTAGAAGTTATCGATACAGATAAATTAAAAGATTTAATTGATAAGAAAGCATTGGAAGAGTTCCGTAATAGAGCAATGAATCCTAAAAATCCAATGACTCGTGGAACTGCTCAAAACGAAGATGTTTATTTCCAAGCTACTGAAGTAAGAAATAAATATTATGATGCTATTCCAGATATTGTTAATGGATATATGGAAAAGATTAACAAGATTACTGGAGAAGATTATAAACCATTTAATTATTATGGTAGTCCTACTGCTACAAAAGTTATTGTTGCTATGGGTAGTGTATGTGAGACGATTAAAGAAACTATTGATTATTTAGTAAAAGAGAAAAATGAAAGTATTGGTTTAGTAGAAGTACACTTATATCGACCATTTAGTACGAAGTATTTCTTAAAAGCATTACCAAAAACTGTTAAGAAGATTGCAGTACTTGATCGTACAAAAGAAGCTGGAAGTAATGGAGAACCATTATATTTAGATGTTGTTAAGACGATTAAAGAAGTAGATGCTAAAGTTAGTGTTTATGGTGGACGTTATGGTTTATCTAGTAAGAATACAACTCCTGCTATGATTAAGGGTGTATTTGATTTCTTAGATACAAGAGATGTTCATAGTAACTTTACGGTTGGTATTGAAGATGATATTACTAATCTTTCTATTCCATATGATAAGAACTTTATTATTCCAAGTAAGAATATTGAATTCTTAATTTATGGATATGGTTCTGATGGTATGGTAAGTGCTTGTAAAGATATTATGAAAATTACTGGAACTTATACCAATGCTTATGTACAAGGATATTTCCAATATGACTCTAAGAAGAGTGGCGGAATTACTTTATCTAACTTACGTTTTGGTAAGAAACCAGTTAGAAGTACTTACTATGTAGAAAAAGCTAGTTTAGTAGTTTGTACAAAAGATTCTTATTTAAAGAAACTTAAAATGTTAGAAAAGATTAGTGAAAATGGTATTTTCATTGTTAATACAAGTAAACATCCTGACGATGTATTAAGTATTATGACAAATCATGATAAGAAAATCTTACAATCTAAAAATATTAAAATGTACGTAGTTGATGCAAATAAGATTGCTGATGAAGTAGGTTTAACTGGTAAGATTAGTACGATTATGGAAACATTAATCTTTAAGATGGGTAAGATTATTGATTTCAATTTCTCAATCAATAAGATTAAAGAAAACTTAAATACGAAGTTTGCTGCTAAAGGACAAGAAATTATTGATAAGAATGTAAAAGCAATTGATATGTCTATTAATAGTTTATATCCTGTTAAACTTCCATTTGTTGATTTCGATGAAGATTATAATACGAAGAGAAATATGAAAGAAATCATTGATGCAATGGAAGGAGATTCTTTACCTGTTAGTACATTTGTTAAGAATGCAGATGGTGCTTTTGAAGGTGGATCTTCAAGAACGGATAAAAGAGATGTTACAGAATTTGTTCCATCTTATTGTGCAGAAAACTGTATTGAATGTAATATGTGTGCATTAGTTTGTCCACATGGAGTAATTCGTCCTCATCTATTAGATGAAAAAGAAGTTATTGATGCACCTGAAGCATTAAACAAGAATTTAATTGATGCTAATATCAAAGATCATGATTATAAATTCTCTATTGGTGTTAGTGTTCCAGATTGTACTGGATGTGGACTTTGTGCCGAAGTATGTCCTGGTAAGAAGGGTGCTAAAGCATTAGTCATGAAGATGAAGGAAGAAATCTTAGCGGATAAGCAAGATGAAGAATATAAATATTTAGTAGAAGAAGTTAGTGAGAAGAAAGATGTTATGCCTACAAATACTGTTAAGGGTAGTCAATTTGTTTCTCCTAAATTCCAATTCCCAGGAGCATGTGCTGGATGTGGTGAAACTCCATATTTAAAACTTGTATCTCAATTATTTGGAGATCGTATGATCGTAGCAAATGCTACTGGATGTAGTTCTATCTATAGTGCAAGTATGCCATCTATGGCATGGCAAGTTCCTTGGTCTAACTCTTTATTTGAAGATAATGCAGAGTTTGGATTCGGTATGAAAATTGCTGATGTTGCTATGAAAAATCGAATCGTTACAATGATTCAAAATAATATGAAAGATGTTAAGAAGAGCGAACAACCAATCTATAAAGCATATTGTGAAGAAGTAACAGAAGATACTGCTAAAGCATTATTAGAAGTTATTGATGAAACAAAGATTGAAGGATTAGCTAAGTTAAAAGACTTTGTAATGCCTAAATCTGTATGGATGATTGGTGGAGATGGTTGGTCTTACGATATTGGTTATAATGGAATTGACCATGTTCTTGCTAACCGTGAAAATATTAATATCTTAGTTCTAGATACAGAAGTTTATTCTAATACTGGTGGACAATCTTCTAAATCTACTAGAATGGGTGCTGTTGCAAAATTTGCATCTGCTGGTAAGAAGACCGCTAAGAAGGATTTAGCAAAGATTGCTTTAACTTATCCACATGTATATGTTGGAACTATCTCTTTAGGAGCTAATCCACAACAAGCAATTAAAGTATTAAAAGAAGCTGAAGCTTACGATGGACCATCTATCATTATTGCTTATGCTCCATGTATTGCTCAAGGTATTATTAAAGGAATGAAGAATAGTATCAATGAAGAGAAGGGTGCTACTCAATCTGGATACTTCCCAATCTTCCATTATAATCCAACTACACAAGAGTTTAAATTAGATAGTGGAGCTGATTTCTCTAAATACAAAGAATTTATTTTAGGAGAAACTCGTTACAAATCACTTGCTAAATTAAATAAGGATTCTAAAGAGTTGTTAGAAGAAAATCAAAAGAATGCAGAAGAAAGATTCAAATTCTATGAAGATTTAGCTGGAAAGAGTAATACTCCAGAAGAAAATAAATAATAAGAAAGACTACGAAAGTAGTCTTTTTTTTGTTATACTTATGATAAGAGGGTATGCGTATGAAGGAAGATTTTGAATATATCAAAAAGTTTTATGGTGAACATATTGCAAAGCTATGTCGTGAAATTGTACCAGAATTATTTGAGGAACCAACTTTAGTTCCTCGTTTAATGGCAGCATGTTTTGCGCCTCATCATGAATTATATAAGGATTTAATGATTCTTGGAAAATATAATCTTCGTAATCTAATGTATACAAGATTAAATCGTAAAGAAGAGTTATTTACTTCTCCAAAAAGTGCAAAAGAATTATTACAAGATGCTGGATATAATTTATTTGTTTGTACGAAACCAGAAGATATTAATTATTTTAAACATTGCTATGATCCTGATGAATTATTATGTACTTTCCGTGATGGGGTAGAATCTCGTTTTGAAGAGAGTTACTATTTCTTTTTAACTACCGAAAATGCCTTTCGATTAAAGAGAGAAGATTTTCCAAATCCTGATCGAAATGATGATTATAGTAAATCTATTATTTGTCTACAAGTAAACCGTAATAGTCATACAGTTCGAATGACTTCTCGTTATAATCATGGAGTTGATTTCCCAGATTCTATGTTTTCGAATAACCTAGATAATATTAATCCTGGATTACGCTATGCTTTTGAAAGAGATTTTGGTATTAAAGTTTCCCAACAAGATTGTGTCAGTTTAGGAGATTTGCAAGAACTACATTATGTGGAATATGGTCCTTATTCAACTTTCTATAAATTTAATGAAATTATTGATGACAAAATTTATTGTCCTAACAATGTTGTTTTAGAAGATGGAGAAGTTCATTATGTGGATCGTGATTCTAAAAATTTATTAGATTATTATGTGATAGATCATAAAGAAAAGGTATTTCGAACTTATGATAAAGAGCAAGAAGATCATTATCAAGATACGAAATTTAAAAAATGCGATTACGTAAAAGGAAAAGATATTGATACTTATAAGATTACTTTTGAGGATGATCATGAATTGTATTTAATGGCGGATCGAATGAATCGTATTGTTTCTGTTTTAGATAATTCATCTACAGAAATTGGAGATAATTATTTTAGTTTTTGCCCTTATATTCGTGACGTTACATTAGGTAGAGTACGTAAGATTGGAAATAACTTTGTATCTGGTAGTAAGGAATTAACTAACTTATATACTCCATATGCAGAAGTGATTGGAGATAATTATGCCTATTCTAATACGAAAGTTCGCGATTTTACTATGGACTATCTATGTTATGTTGGAGCAAATTGTTTTCAATCAAATAAGGGAGTCAGAGATTTATATTTACCTAGTATGATAGTAGCAGGTGGTTATTTCTTTGGACAGAATGAAAAGATGCGTTCTATTAATCTGCCAAATTGTACTCATTTAGGAACAGAAAGTTTTGGATGGTGTGAGAATGTTCAAGAACTATCGATTCCGAATTTAGTAGATGCTGGTTCTGATTGTTTCTTTACGGATTATTATGCGAAAGAATATGTGGAAGAAACAGTTATGAAGAATTTTGAAAGAGGTGATTCTAATGAATTGGACATGGTTGAGGTTTCAAATTACGGATTTGCAAGATGATGTTTATACCGTTATAAATGAAAATAATGAGACTTATCAATTTCGTTTGCATTTTTATGATTTAGATTTATCTGTTGGGGATTATTTAGTAGTATCAAGTATTTACTTTTTAAAATTTACGGAATTTGGATTAGAAAAATATTATTTTGGGCCATTAAATACCCAATTTAGTAAGAAGATAGATGCTGATCATGAGTATGAAAAGATGATGATTGAGCATGGGGATGGAGTTATTATTTATCAAAGATATTATGGATAATATTTTTTTGATTAAAGAGGTGTGTTATGGATAAAAAACAAATTAATATGCTTATTATGATTTCTGTTATTATTGTATTTGTTTTAACGATGTGTGTATTTTTGCTGGTGTTGAGTGATCCGATTACGGAGATGAGAGCGAAAGAAAATGCGATAGAGTATATTACCAATAAATATTCTTTTACTCCTGAAGTTGTTTCTGTTAAGGCGACAGAAAGAATTTGTTCTGGTACTCGCAGAGCAACTCCTTATGTAGTAACGATGAAGTATCAAGATCATACATTTCGAGTATTTGTGGATAATCAAAAACTATATCATGATAGTGTAATGGATGATTATGGTAGTTTTTATTTAGATGAATATTATAATCCTACTATCGAGAAATTTACGGAAATTGCTCCTTATCATATTACACCAGTTATAAAGACAAATAATATTTTTTCTAGTCAAAACAATCATAATATGAGCTGTAGTTATTCTCCTGGAATTTTTTTAGGCGAATCACTAGTATTTGAAGGATTAAAGGAAAATCAAGTTTCTATGATTGAGAAACATTCAGAAGGTGTATTCTTGTCATTCATTAATATTGATGAGTATCATTTTTCTAAATTAAAAGATTTGTATCAAGAACTTCCTTATTCCAAAATCTATATTTTCAATTATAAAAATAAAAAAGCATATAGTGCTTCTTTGGATAATTTATATAATATCTATGATGGAGTAGATGAAAAAACTATATCTAATTATTCGGATACTTTAAAAAGTATTCATATCTATTCCAATCATAAAACTTATGATTATGTTTATGAGAACTAAAAAAGAGATAGGCGGCATTCCTATCTCTTTTCGTTTTTCATCTAAGAGACCGCACCCCCTGAGAGGCGGTCTCCAAAAAGAATAAAAAGGGGTTGGCTAGTGTGATACTAGCGACCAATTCGCCTAATACCGAATTGGTAGTTCTTATACTAATCGAAAAAGTCTATTTTGTCAACAAAAAAATGAAAAATTTTTTTTAATTTTTTGAAGGGATTATTCCTTGCTTTTTTTCTTTCCAATTTGTTTGTTTCGTGTTATAATATGCAAGGAAGGAAGTGGTAATATTGACGGAATTAAAGGATGTAAAAGGCATTGGACCAAAATCCCTTTCTTTATTAAATAAAATAAATATATATACAATAGAAGATTTAGTAACTCATTATCCATTTCGATATGATGTATTAGAAAGAAATGCATTAGGTGATGTCGAAGATGGTGAGAGAATTGTTATAGATGGAAAAGTAGAAAGTGTTCCTATGCTTATGAGATTTAAAGCAGGTCTTAATAAGATGAATTTTAGACTTGTTACTCCATCTGGAGTAGTAGGAGTTTCTATTTTTAATAGAGCTTTCTTAAAGAGTCAATTAGGTGTTGGAACAGGTATTACTGTTATAGGTAAGTTAGATAAATATAAAAATGTTATTACTGCAAGTGATATTAAGATGGGAACCTTAACGAATAAAGTTAAGATTGAACCAGTATATCACTGTACTACAGGACTTACAAATAAGAATATGAGTACTTATATTAATATGGCATTACTTATGCATGGAAAAGATATTTATGACTATATTCCAGAAGAATATGTTGATAAGTATCACTTCTTAAATAAGAAGACTTCTTTAAATATTATTCATAATCCAAGTACTCCTGAAAAGTTAAAAGAAGTAAAGATTCGTTTAAAATATGAAGAGTTCTTTCAATTTATGTTTAAGATTAATTATTTAAAGTATCAAAATAAAAAAGAAAGAGCTGGATTATCTAGAGAGATAGATCGTAAGTTAATCGATAAGTTTATTAAGAAATTACCATTTCCACTTACTGGAGATCAATTAAAGGCAGTAGATGATTTAATTGATGATTTATCTAGTCCTTATCGAATGAATCGTTTATTACAAGGAGATGTAGGTAGTGGTAAAACGATTGTATCTTTCCTTGGAATGTTAGCGAATCATTATAGTGGTTATCAAAGTGCCTTAATGGCTCCAACAGAAATTTTAGCAACACAACACTATTTAAATTTAAAGAACTTTTTAAAGGATGAAAATATTGAAATAGCACTTCTTACTGGTTCTACTACTAAGAAAGATAAAACAGCTATTTATAAAGGTTTAAAAGATGGTTCTATTAGTATGGTTATCGGAACTCATGCTTTAATTCAAGACGAAGTAGAGTATCAAAATTTAGGTTTAGTTATTACGGATGAGCAACATCGTTTTGGAGTTCATCAAAGAGCAAACTTACAAAATAAAGGTGTAAAACCAGATGTTTTATATATGAGTGCAACTCCAATCCCTAGAACTTATGCTTTAACAATCTATGGTGATATGGATGTATCCATTATTAAAGAACGTCCAAAAGGAAGACAAAAGATTGATACTTACGTTAAGAAAAATGATGAGATTAAAGATGTTCTTGGAATGATGTATGAACAGTTAAAAGCTGGTCATCAAGTTTATGTTATTGCTCCATTAATTGAAGATAGTGAGAATTCAGATTTAACTACAGTTTGTAAATTAAGAGATCAAATGAAACTTGCTTTTGGAGAACATTATAAGATTGATATTGTTCATGGTAAAATGGCTAGTCAAAATAAAGATAACATTATGGAACAATTTAAAAAGAATGAAGTTCAAATCCTTATCTCTACAACAGTTGTAGAAGTAGGAGTTGATGTTCCAAATGCTACAACGATTGTTATTTTTGATGCAGATCGTTTTGGTTTATCTACATTACACCAATTGAGAGGTAGAGTAGGAAGAGGTACTTCAAAATCTCAATGTATCTTAATTAGTGATAGTGATGCAGAAAGACTTAAGATCATGGAAAAAGTAGATGATGGATTTGTTATTTCCGAAGAAGACTTTAAGTTACGTGGACATGGAGATTTATTTGGAACGAAACAATCTGGTGATATGAGTTTCAAAATTGCAGATATTAAAAACGATTATAAGATTCTTCTTCAAGCAAAAAAAGATTCTGAAGAATATTTATTAAATGAAGAACATGATGGTGACGAATTAAAGAAAAAATTAATCGCATCTATCACGGAAGGATAAAAAGTGTGAATTTCACACTTTTTTATTTTTTCATTTTGTTGATATTAAAAGAAATTAAAATTTTTGTGAAAAAAACTTTTTGATAGGTAATTGACTTTTACATATTTTTTTGAAATAATTAAGATGCGTGATGGTATAAATATCACGCCGATATCTCTAACGGTGTAAATGTTAGAGTATATTCAACCGAACCCCCTGAAGACCTTGTCGAGAGACAAGGTCACTTTTTTTTCAAATAAAAAGAAGTAGCTGCTACTTCTTTTTGTATTTTCTGGATCCTCTTAGTGAGTCTAGGAAAGAATCTGATTTTGATATCTTTTTTCCTTGACTATCACGGATTGTATGGTCTCCAAATATATCTGTATCTTCTTTGTATTTTATTTTTCCATTTTTATCTTTGTAATTGTCATCACCCCAGAAATTCTTTTCTTTGGTAAGTATCTTTTCATGTTTATTATTTTCTATATAGGTATTTCCTAGAAGATCTTTTTTCTCTGTTGCAATCTTCTTTCCGTTTTTGTAATATCCTTTTTCTCCTAGCCAATCTTTTTTGACTTCTACATCACCATCGAATAAATCTGTGTTTTCTTCTTCTTTTTGATGAGCTAAGTTGTATTCTATTTCACTTTGAACTGCAGCATCATTTTTCCACATATAGAAACTATCGTCTTTTACAACGATGAATGCCCAAATATTAAGTAGGGTAGATACGATTCTGATGACTAATACCATATCAGTTACTCCAAATAATCTTAATACTTGTAATAGTAGTAGTAAACATCCTCCTAAGAATGCTCCAACGATAAATTTTTCGATTACTTCTATAAATCCATAAGCTTCGCAACTTAGCATTGCACCTATTGGAATTGTTAGGATAATTAATTGGACATGCCAATCTGCCCCAATATCATATAAGAATGTTAGAGCAAGGGATGCTGCTATGACATAGTAGAGCCATCCTTTTAGGAATTTTAGACTTCCACTTCCTTTGATTCCAGTTTTCTTATCTGTTTTTCGAAACTTTATGATTAAAGCAATAATAACAATTATTCCAAATATTATGCTCATAATACTGTGCATTCTTTCTGCTTGTCTTTGTTTTTCCATTGTCTTTAACAAGTCATCAACACTTGATGGTTGTTCTTCTAATATTAAAAATCTTTCTTCCATATTTTATCCTTTCTTTTTCCTTCTTAATTATATCTTTTTTTTGTTGGAATTACAAATTCCTTGTATTGAATAAATGGTTAGAAAATGATACTCTTTTTATAGAAGGATGTGTTACGGATGTATTTATCAAAATCGAAATATTGTAACGGAGTACAATGTAAAAAGATGCTATGGTTAGATGCGAATTGTCCGGATGAAAAGGAAGATGTTGCGAATGATTCAGTATTGGATAACGGAACGGAAGTAGGCGAATTAGCAAAAGGCTTATTTGGAGAATCTGTTGATATTGAATTTTGTTCGGATTTGAAAAAAATGATTCAAGATACGGATGTAGCGATTCGAAATCATGATTGTGCAATTATTACAGAAGCATCATTTACTTATGAAAATAATTTTTGTAGCGTTGATCTATTGAAGAAAGAAAATGATGAGTATGAAATTTATGAAGTAAAGAGTTCTACAGAAGTAAAAGATATTTATTTGGATGATATTTCGTATCAATATTACGTATTAATGTCATGCGGATTGAGGGTACGTAAATGTTGTATTGTACATATTAATAATAAATATGAGCGTATTGGTGAATTAGAGTTAAATAAATTATTTCATATCGAAGATGTTACAGATATTGTTTTGGGAAAACAAGAAGAGGTTAAGACACGAATTTATGAGATTAATGAATATATGAAGCAAATAGAAGAGCCAACTGATGATATTGGAAATCATTGTGTAAAACCATATGATTGTCCTTTCTTTGGTCATTGCACAAAACATTTAGAAAAACCTAATGTTTTTGATTTACGAAGAGTTCGTAGTTCTAAGAAGTTTGATTATTATCATAATGGTTTTATTACTTTTGCGGATTTATTAGAGACGGATATTGATGAGAAGTCAAAAGAACAAATGGAATATGAAATCTATGAGAAAGAAGATAAGATTAATCCTTCTGAAATTCAGAAGTTTATGAGTACATTGAGTTACCCTTTATACTTTTTAGATTTTGAAACATATCAACAATCTATTCCACAATATGATTATATTCATCCTTATGAACAGATTCCATTTCAATATTCTTTACACTATGTAGATCGTATTGATGGAGAGTTATTTCATAAAGAGTTTTTAGCGGAAGCAGATATGGATCCTAGAAGAAGTCTTGCGGAACAATTAGTTGCGGATATTCCAGAAGACGTATGCACGGTTGCGTATAATATGAGATTTGAGAAAATGGTTATTTCGAATTTAGCAAAGTTATATCCGGA
>JAFUFG010000229.1 GCA_017470045.1 Bacilli bacterium
ATCTGTAGGACGTTCCCAAGTAATACCAGATGTAACCGGTGTTATTATTGGAATCTCTTTGGTTCTTGTAATTTTTTCTCCTAGTATTTTCTTAATTTTAACTTGCTTTGGAGACATTTTATTTTTACCTACAGTTGCAACAATATCTCTAGGTCTAGTAATATTCGAATTTTCTGGAATATCTGCAATTTCTCTATAAATTGGTTGTACGCCGTTTACATTAATATCTGCAACAAGCCGATCTGGAGTTTGAATTTCATATGAACGTGTTCTATTACCAGCAAGATTGTCCATATATGCTTCATGTAAACTTCTACGTCTAGGATTCTTACTGATATCCTCAAATTGAATCTTGCCCTTTGACTTATCTGCTTTAAGTTTAACTTTGTTAACTTCTTTACCAAACAATCCGAAACGATGGTCTCTATGTTTAAAAATATCATCCAAATCATAATCGTCAATAACTTGTTCTTTTGTTTTATTAACAAATTTTCCAAGTTGTTCTGCCAATTCCTCTTTAGTTTTCGGATTTGCTCTTTGAATCGCATCAAATTGAGATTCTGTAAGTTTAATCGGATTTCCTTCTTTTCCAGCTTTTAGATTAATTGTTGGATATTCGATAGAAGCTTGACCTCTAACAGGTTTTCTAAATCCAGCTCTACTCATATGAACCGCACCACCAACAGCATTTACCACAGCACGTAAATCACGCATATTAAAGTTCCCACTTTGAATTGCATCCCAAGATTGAACAGCTGCATGTGGAATTCCATATAAAGCGGCAGCTTTCATAATTTTATTTACAATTGGTGCTGCTTTTTTAAGTTTTTCTGCAACTTTAAATGTTTTAGAAGCTCCACCAAGAACAGGAATAAAAGATAAAGCATCTAAACCAAGATTTATTCCATACTGTCCAAGATCAGAACCCTGAAATCCATCCCGTTTTATATCTGCAAGAAAACCAGCTGTAGAACCAGCAATACCAGTAGCACCAGATGCAATACTTGTCGCCGGATTAAAGGCTAATCCAATTGAAGCAGCATCCGCTAAAAGTGCTCCAAGTTCAATATAATCATGCGGTTGTAATTTTTGTCCAAAATTAGTATATTCTCTAGTATCTCGAATAGGTTTATCGGTTTTTACTTGTGTTGGTGTAGCAGCACTTCCACTTGAACGACCCATCATGTCGCCATATGCAGCTTTTTCTATTTTACCTCCATCTTTGTGAAGAGTGGGTTTATGAACCATTCTTTCAGCACGACGTTTACCACGATTTGATTTTATTGGAGTTAAAAACGCACCTAGAGGAGCCCTTTGGTTTTGAGAATAATTTCTAGACATTTGCGCTAATTTTCTAGCTGTATCTCTATCAAAACCCAAATTCATTCATGCTTGTGGACCAGCATTTGCCATAAACGTACTAAAGTTTATACCTCTACCTACAGCACCAGCCATAACTTTAGCAAATTTACTTCTGAAGCCACTCTCGTACTTTTGAAACTTTTCTATAAAATCAGGATTACTTGCTAAAATAGCAACCATTTCCTTTGGTACTCTTACTGCAGAACCTTCAATATCAGGTACATAGTTTTTCATTTCATCGGATTCATAAATTCAATCTCCAGTTGGATCATTTGGATTTACTCAGAATCCTGCACCAGTTACATTACCTTCATCATCGTATCCGTCTCCCAAAAAGTATCTTCCATCAAAGTCAGAATTACCATTTTCAGAAAACCACAGTTTATTTCTGTGGAAAGGAGATTTATAACGTTGTGAATCAGCCAATTGCGTTAGACCAGCAATATTCTCTGGTCCATACTTATTTAATTCGTTTCCGTTTTTATCAGTTAATTTAAACCGAGGTGTATAATAACCAAATGCATCTGCTAACTCAGGATTTGCAGCAACTCATTCAACTAATTGTTGATTTCCATCTTTGCCAGTTCAATTATAATCTCCAGTTCTAGAGCGATAATAAATATTTCCATTTGGATCAAGTCAATCTGAATAAAATTCTCCTGTTGGAGCCTCTCATTCTACAGGAACACCTCATAACTGTTCAATCAAAGCATTTGCTTCATTGTGTCTCATTCCAGCATTAAGATCTCTAAAACCACCTTTTCTTCTAAGAATTTGAGACAGTTCTGATGTAGGATCTTCTGCATCCGATTGCTTATAAAGTCTATCACCTAAAACAAAATATCCATTTAAGAAATCTCATTTACCTGTTGGATTATACTGACTATGTGTAAAATTATCATTGAATCAATAATTTCCATTTCCACCAAAAGTGCTTCTAAAAGCTTCTTGTCCAGCTCCACTTATATTCCAATAATTCTTATCAGAGTTTCATGTAAGATATGGACTCCATTTATCATCATCTAATCCTGCATCGGCAAATCGTTTCTTATCAGCGGCTAAAGCAGCAGCTTCTGTTTCTTCTGGAGTTGCATTCGGTTTAGCAATGAAAAAATTATTTAAGAATTTAATATCATCTTCACCCAACTGATTGTTTCTCGCTCTAGTTTTAATTTGATTAAGTGTATCCGCTCAACGATCTTTACTTTGATTATATAAACCTTGTAACGCAGACATGTGTTCAGGTGTATATTGAGAAGCTAACCTGTACATCTTTTTTCCTGCTTCAGGATCACTTAAATAAGCAGTCATGTCATCAAGACGCTGCATTAGTCCTGCATTCTTTGCAGAATTTTCAGACCAAGACTTAGTTCCATCCTCATTATCTATATAATCAAACCAAGCAGTATCACCATAAATATCCTTTAAATTAGAGGTTTCATCCTCCTTTTTATCATTAGGCTGTCAATGAAAAGACCCTATTGCTGTAAGTGCGTTTCTAAATCTGTGAGCATCTGTATCTAATTGTGCATCTCAGAATTTTCTTCAGCGGCTTGTATTTGCTGCACGATGTGCATTTTGTCTATCAGTAATGCCACCTCACAATCCATTCATACCAGTAATAGTATTACTTGCACTGTTGTAAGTAAGATTCTCTCCATTCTGAAGAGCATTAGTTAATCCAGCTAATGTTTGTGCATCAGTACCAGCTACATTACCAATATGCGTAGTTAGAGCATTAATAAATTCTGGAGTAGCATCGTATTTAATTCCATCGATTGTAATGGAACCACCAGTTTGTAGTTTTTTAATAACTTGACTCATTTACATTATGAATTAAAAAACTCGGGACTTGTGTCCCAAATCCCGAGTCAAGTTTCTACTATCTTAAATTATTTTACAACAAGTTGAATTGTTGCGGGCTTACGGGAAGCAATCTTACCACCCTTACCAAATACGGGTTGTACTTCAGCTTGGCCCTGTGCTTGTTGAATAAGTTCAAGGAACATTTGTGCACCCTGTGCAAGCATTGAGCAATCTTGTGCTTGTAGGCCCTGCATAAACATTTCAGCAATTGCCATAAGAGGATCTTGTTCTGCACCTTGTTCAGGCATTCCAGCCTCAGCAGGCATAGGTTCTGCAGCAGGAGCTGCTTCCGGAGCCGCTACGGGCCCACCCATTTGTAGTTTACGAAGCTTCATATACTTAATAATTTAAATGTTAATATAATGTGTAATCTCTTATTTTCGTATTAATCAAACGCAAATATACTAAAATAATTCCAATTATCCAAATTTTTATTATATAAATTTTATTTGTAAATGTCGATTTTTATTACTACCTTTGTAACCAGAACGATTGGAAAAAGAATGCGAATGACTAAAAGTAGTACTGCATTAAACAATATTGACCCATATCAGTTCTATTATGCCCTCTGGTGTTAAACCAGGGGGCTTTTTGTTTTTCTACACGTACTCAGCTGGTCTATTATCTTGTGCTTTAATTTCATTGAATACGTAACGACCAAGAGCTTTATAATCTTTATCTAATTGAGATAAGTAAGCCTTCTTTGCTTTCTTGATGATAATTCTTGTAGCATGACGACTGAATATTCTACAACCACTCGCAATTTCAGCTTGTACATTACCATCAGAACCATATATATAAAGTTTATTAACTTTTACCTCAGGATGGTCGTCTTCTTCAGATTCGTCATCATCTTCTTCTGGTTCCGCTTCTGGCTCATCATGTAAAGATAGGTTTGTGTAAGTACCTTGTGGAATTTGCTCCGATTGATTTAATTCAATAACCCAATAAATCGGTTCAGATTCTTCGGTTATCAACTCTTCAGAAAGAGGCTCTCCGTTATGAGCGGAAATAACAACTCCGTCTTTATTGATAAACAGAATGCGTAAAGCAATAGTTGTATCTTTCATTCAAAAAGATAAATCGTTTTGAGGATTATCTGAATAATCAAATAATGCACCCTCATTATCAGCCATATCGTCTACATTTTGTAAACCGTGTTGTTTTTCTTCTTCAGAATAAAGATATAGAAGATTATATGTCTTATTTCCTATCGTTACAGGAACCATATCTAGTTCTGATTCAAATTGTCCACCTTCTCCAAAAGTTTTGATACCTTTGTCTTGAAGATATTCTTCAATCATTTCAGAAATGATATCAATTCTTCCAGATTTTAAAACAGGGGTAATATCTCCACCAGCTCAATTAGATAACTCCTCAATTACTTCTGGATGTGCTCCGAGATTATATTGAAATTTTTCAATTGGAGAACCGACTTGATCTATTACAGAATTTGCAGCAATATTATTTAAATCTGATTTTTGTAAACCGTTAGATTTAATGTCTGCCATAGCAATTGAAGCAGTAGAACCACCTTTATTTGAAGGGCCTCCTTTTAAATCTTGAAGAAGACTTAATAGAATTGTATTTATTGATTTACTTGCCATTTTCTACCTCCTCTGTTATTTGACCAGTATTATCTTGAGTATTATCAATAATTTCTGCTACTAATAGTTTACCCGCTTCAATCATCGCTTCGTCAGAACCATCTTTCATAAGCTCTTCTATCTTCTGAGTTACTTCTAAACGAAGAACAAGTTCTTCTCGTTCAATCTCAGCAACCTGATTTCCTTGTTCATCTAATACAGGAATACCTTTACGAGTAACTTCTTCTAACTGTTCTCCTGTATCTTGCAAATGATTTAATCTAGCATGTAAAGCACCTTCTGGTAAAATATTAGTATCAGTTCCAATTACTCCGCCTTTTTGAAGTTTTTGTTTTGCAAGAATGGCTTGGAGTTCTTTACGGGACATTATCTTCATACCATTCTTACCAACAGCATGCATCATATAATTAGTACCAGCATAACGATTGAGATTCTGTTGTGCTAAATCACGAGCATAATCCGATTGTTTTCTTAAACTATTAGTACGTCCAATCTCATTAATAAGATCTACTTGATTATTAGCATCATCAATATAATTATTCATTCAACGTACACCAAACAAACTCTTTTTTCCAGCAATCTTTCCTGCAGCAGATACATCATTTTCTGAACCAGAATATCCAGCAATAACGGATGCACCTTCTTGATTAAAGTTCTTTGCATCATTTGTTTTTCCAGCAAATATTGAACTAAGTGTACCAATTCCAGGAATTGCCTGCATAAAGTTATTAAGTCCAGCTGCACCTTTTGCTCCGGCTCTATTGCTTGCAGATTTATCTATATCATCAAGATGCATACCTGTTGCATCACCCACAGCATCTATTATTTTTGTAGCAGCACCAATAGCCATAGCAATAGGATCTCCAGATTTAATTGCAGCACTTGATATAGAATCCCTAATACCAAGCGCTTGTGCATTTCCTGTTTTATTCATTGCTGTAAATGCACCAGAAACTTTATCAATGCCACCTGCAATTGCACCTAATGCTCCACCAGATGAACTCATTCCACCTTGATTTGTAAGTTTGCCAAGTGATTGAAGATTTATTGGTTTAATGCCACTTTTTAAATTATCATCTTTTGCCATAATTAACTATAACTTATATTTTCAAATGTTGTAACGCCATTAACTATGGCTAATCTATCACCTTTATATTTAATTCTAATTTTAATCCACTTATCACGCAACTTTGCTGATACAAATGGATCAGTTTTACTATAAACTCTTATTTTTGGATTTTTTAAATTAGCATTATATCTTAAAGGTTCTATATTTGTATATCAACCATCCTCTTTATATTGAATGTTGCCTAAACGTCTGCCATAAGTTTCTAAATTTTTACACACTTGCTTTACAATTAATGTATGGGTATCCAAAACCTTATCATAATCAACTCTAGCATTATAGAACATTGGTGTAAAATCAGCAATATCATAATTTTCCTTTGTAAACTTAGTAATATCTTTTCTATAAGGACGATCCTCACCGGAATTACCATACACATTATATTTATCGTGATAAATTCTGGCTTTGTTAAAAAGATAATCATCGCCAATAAATTCAAATTCTATTTCAACTGGTTGAACATTATTTGAAACGATTACTAAATCTTCAAAAATTTTGTGTAATCCAGCAGGTTCGTTTACAACAAATTCAAATTCAAATGGTTGTTGCTTACCATATCATAAAGTTGGATAGAATTGTGTATCCACACCAGTTCGTCCGTGTTTTCAGATTCTAATATCATTCTTACCTTTAGCGTATGGTTTGTTTTCAATTGAATAGAAAGTATTATTGATGTTTCCAGAAAACATTGGAATCCAACCATATCGAGTTACCCATAATGCTTGACGTTCATTGTAACAAAGATTTCATTCACACTTAACATCATCATTTGTATGATAGAATGTGAACATCACATCACCTTTATAATTATTAAAGTGTGTTTTTACATTAGTTGTACCAATTGTAATATCTCTTGTTAAATCAAGATTAATATTATCATTTAAAAATCTTTGAAGTTTCAAATCAGAAAGTGTTTCTAATCCATTCTTATCTGTAAACCTTCAAATCTTTTTAGCGCTTGTATCAACACCATAAATTCCAATTGGTGTTCTTATTACCGATTCTGGTCATAATGAACCGAAATCTTGGGAAATAATTGATATTTGTTCAGGCAGAACACCATGCCCATAAATATGTATGGTTTGTTCTGTGGTAGTTTGCATTAAGGCTTTTTCATTAATAGGGATTATTGCAAGTCCATGTTCAAATACACAGAATAAATTATTGCCTCAAGGAAGTAATTTTATAATTTGACCAAACTGTTTTGTATAATCTTGATAAGAAGCACCTTGAAAAGTACGATAACCATTTGTAAAAGAATCCGTAACACTGACATTACTAAACATAATTCTATTAGTGTAATCAGTTTTATCATAAGGAGTATCTTGTTTCAAGGTGTATCTACGTCTTCCAACAGTAGCATTATAACCATCATTCAATAATTTAGAATCTGGTAATTTCATTCCAGTTGCAGTAGATGCTCCAATTAAAGGGTAAAAACTTCTAGAATTCCCCATTAATGCCATTTCAGAAACATTTGTTGTATCTTCGGAACGCAATCCAAGATTACTACTAGCAAGGCATTTAAAAGTTATTCAGTGTCCTAAAGAAACAGTATTTAAATCAGAAAGATTTATTTCGTCTCAATATGTATATTTATCATAATCTCTCTTATCGTTATCGTCTCCACCCTCTTTATATTGTGCATTATCGTAACCCTTATAATATCTTTCTCACGCTTGCGGTTTAACGATCTTATCTGTAATTGGTGCAGTAGAATCAATGAAATTTCTATGCATTCTTATAGTAACAGTGTTTGTAAAACAATCACCTCTATAAACTTGAACACCAATTATATTTACTTTTTCTTCAGAATTATTTTGCGGAAGAGTTGTATTTAAACTCATTCTATTAGATACAGCATAATATTCTGCATAATTATTTGCTCTAGATTTTATATCAGAACTATAATCAGATGAATGCGGAACACGAATATTATAAAGTATATTCGTTCCAATATTTGAATTTTCTGAAATAGCTCCAATAAATGGCGTATAGTTACCTCTAATAATATTAACAATATCGCCTTTTGCTTCATATTCATTTTCTGGTTTCTCTAAAAATCCAAACGAACTAACATTTATGCCATCTCCAGATTTAGTTGAAAATCCAGCATTATCTATATATTTTAAAGGAGTTTCTTCAGGAATATATATTAGTTTTGCCTCTAAATCAGGATATGTGACAGGATTAGCGTTTTCATAACCTAATCCAACAAACATTATACTATTACGTTTTAAATAACAAGTATTAGTTGGATCTAATGTAAATTTAGTACCACAAAGCATAGATTGAATTTCTGGATTAACCATTGCTTCGACAGATAATAATCCGGCAGTATGTTCTTGTGATGTATCAATAAGCCGTTCTCTTGCAGAACTAGTTTTAATATGTCCCTCTTCATCTAAGGAATTTATACCATTTGGATCACTAAGTCGTGCATTTTGTGTCTTTGAATGATAAATAGCGGTTCCATTTGCAAGAGTTATATTCATGGCTCTACAAACTTCTACACAACTTGCAATACATTGATTTCTTTTATCGTATGGTTTTTCAATTACATAATAAACATAATCTGTATTTGAACCGTGTGGACCGATTACATATATTTTACATCATTTTTTATTTCCAATTTTAACATGTCAAGTTTCTTCATATAAATAATAAATATATTTATCTGATTTGGATTGTGATACTTCATCCCCATTTATACTTATATCTTTATATTCCAACATTTTTTCATCGGTAATAAAGCTTTCAGCAAAATACTTACCCTGATAATTTAACATTGGAATATAACAGTTTTTATCAATTCCAATACTATATCCTTGACACACTGTTATAGGAATTCTCTTTTGTCTAACAATAAAATAGCCAATTATATCGTTTTCCCTTAACTTTGTTATAAGTTCATCATCAAATTGGAATGTAAAATATAAAGGTCTTGTAGAACCTTCAACTAATACATTTACATCAGGTGTTTTAAATACACCCGCGATATTATCTAACTTATTAGTCGTATTAAGAAACAAGCCGTCTTTAGGTAAAAATCCTTGCCATAGAGTGTGACCTGTATCCATATTGGATTCTCCAATTTCATCAAATTTACAACCTTTTAAGTCAAATGCTTGTGTATTTGTACCATCTGCTTTGATGTATACAATTCCAAAACGATATAATTCGTTTGGTCAATAACCTAATTTATAATAAATATTTTGTGGGTCATAATATTCTGCACCAGTTCCATCTATTGCATAATTTCATACGTTTACGTTTCCAATTGTATCAGATTGGTCAATTGAAACTTTTACATCATAACTTAACTCTTGTAAAGTTGCATTATTTGGAGACGTTGTAGAAATATTTCCTAAAAACAACATATTTTGTTGTTGTGCAATAGCTTTTGCGGAAGAAATTGAATAATATGCAATATTTAGTTCTTCAATGGAAATATCATTTGTATTTTCAAATCCAGAAATGGTTATTGTTTGATAAGTATCTAAAATCTTAAATGGGTCAAGTAATTCTTTACATTCAACCAAACGGTATCCATTTAAATCACAATATTCTCTTGTGTAATAAACATAGATTCTTGAATAGTTAGTGTTTATTCCGAATAAAGTCAATCTGACCATTTTATCAGTTAACTCATTTGAAAAGGCACCAGATATTGTTGTCGGAGAACCAGGTGTACCTTTAAAGACAGAAACTATTCCAGATTCACAAACAATATCTGTTTTATTTCCATCCTCATCTCCAAATTTAAAATAGAATGTGTAATTACCTCCTTTTAATTGTCCTCCAGATATAACCCCGTTTCCGTTTAATATTTCGTTTTTATCATATTCACCAAGTTCAACTTTTGTGAAATATTCCGAATTGTTTATAAGTCTTGTTGTTCTATCGAGTTCTGATTCAAGATAATAATTTGTTTTGGATTCTTGATTACGTTTTGTAAATTTACCTTTACCATTACCTAATACAGCAAATCCTGAATTGATTAATCTTGGAAGATTTTTACCATCTGTTAATACTAAATTTACAGAACCATCATAAGATGGCTGCACTTCTATCGATATAGGATGGTTTATGTCGTATTCATTTAATACAGTTGTACTAAATGGACGTGCTACTCGATTGCCTTCTTTATTAGGCACGATGAGATTGTTAAACGGACGATATTTATATTCAAAAGTAATTTCATTTTCATTTCCATCATCTTCTGATGGATTTAATGAAGGAAAAGAACCAATTTCAAATTTTTTAGATTCTTCAGTTTTTGTTTTATATGTTAAATTTAATTCAGATAAAATTGTAGGGAATAATCATTCTTCAAAATCATTATTCATCGGCATTTCTGAATCAAATATTGTAGAAGCACGAACTTCATCTAATGGAAAATGCCTTTGATTGGCAGCATTTATAAGTTGTTCAATTAATGCTTCCTTATTTGCACCATCTTCTAATGTAACGCTAATGTATTCAACAACAGCATCACATATTGACGCAATATAAATTATATCTCCAAATTCTGCAAGTCCTATTGGATAAAACCCTTCAGACAAATATGTAGTCATAACATTACCCATATCATTTTGTAACGATAATTCATTACCATTATATGTGATAAATGTTCCATTCAAGTTATCTGTAAGCACAGTATTTGGAGTGTTCATAGGGTTTAAGTCTTTATTTAGCCCGTCTTTTCACACATTTGTCGCGGTTTGTTTCATAACTTACAGGTTCAATTTCGCCTTTTGAATTTCTTTTACAAATGTACTCTGCATATTTTACAGTATAATCGGTTTTAAACATTGTAAAGCCACAATCCTCTGGATACTTTACACGGAAAAAATGATTAAATCGATGATCAACAGTACATTCTTCTAGTATTTTGTAGAACTTTATATTTTTAAAATGGATGTTCCGTCTTTTTTTACTGTATATAAAATTAAGACTATCAAATAAAGAGTCACTCAATCCAAAATAATAATATCCCGAATATTGTGTTTTATTTCGTTTGTATTTAATTCTTAATTTTATCTTTCATTTGATTACAGAATACTTTAGAAATGTCAATCTATTATTAAACAATTTTCCAAAATACATTGTATATTTTGGATGTTTTAATAGTACATCTCCTCCGTATAAATTTAACATATAAAGAGACGAAAGTCCATGCTTTATTATTTTATCTACTTGTTTTCTTGACAGTTCTGGAAATTTCTCTAAAACTTTATCATAATATTTTTCACAAGTAACTAATTCCATTAATAATATACTTTTCCAGAATTGATATAACTGTAAAACAGTTGTTTCATCTTATCGTTTATATAAATGGGTTTATCTCGTTCTCCACCGCGATAATTATAGGCAAAAAATAATTGATATCCTTTAAATAGAGAACTGAGAAAATCTATTCCCATAAATTTACCTCTAGAGTATAATTTTTGAAATTTATCGCCATCGAATACTTTAACATGTATCATTGCGTGCCTATTACCTTTCAATGGTAATACAAAAGTTGTATTATTTTCAATTATATCGAGAAGTACAAAAAACATGTAATACAAAAATACTTTTGCAAATAGTTCTACGATACATTCACAATGATATGTTCCTTTATAAATTTTAGGACTAATACAAAGTTTTTTATAATTCCAATTTTCAAATAAATCTCTAGAAGTGAAGCAAAATCCAGTATGATAATTCATTATAATATAGGTTTGAGGCTTTTACCATACTGCTTACGGTCTCAGCGTACTTTAACGTCTAATATTCTATCCAT
>JAFUFG010000230.1 GCA_017470045.1 Bacilli bacterium
ACAAAATATGGAATCGTATTAAAAATAAAAATAGTAAAGAAAGAGGTGTTAAATAATATGATCGATATTAAGTTAATTAGAGAAAATACTGATTTAGTAAAAGAAAATATTAAAAAGAAATTTCAAGATGAGAAATTACCTTTAGTAGATGAGGTAAAAGAATTAGATGTTAAAGTTCGTGACGTACAAGTTAAAGCGGATACGATGAAAGCTGATAAAAATAAGAAGAGTAGTGAAATTGGTAAATTAATGGCTCAAGGAGACAAAGATGGTGCTGAAGCTATTAAGAAAGAAATTGCTACTATGGGTGATGAAATAAAAGCCTTAGAGGAAGAACAAGAAAAATTAAATGCTCGTATTAAAGAGATTATGATGGTTATTCCTCAAATTATGGATCCATCTGTACCTATTGGTGAAGATGATACTAAGAATGTAGAAGTTCAAAGATTTGGAGAAGCAAAAGTACCAAGTTATGAAGTTCCACATCATGCTGATATTATTGCTCGTTTTAATGGATTAGATAAAGATAGTGCTGGAAGAACAAGTGGAGAAGGATTCTATTATTTAGTAGGAGATATCGCTAGACTTCATGAAGCTATGCTTGCTTGTGCAAGAGATTATATGATTAATGCTGGATTTACTTATGCAATTCCTCCATTTATGATTCATAGTGATGTTGTTACTGGTGTTATGAGTTTCCCTGAAATGGAAGCTATGATGTATAAAATTGAAGGAGAAGATTTATACTTAATCGGAACTTCTGAACATAGTATGATTGGTAAATTTAAGGGTCAAATTATTGATCGAGCAGAATTACCAATTCATATGACAAGTTATTCTCCATGTTTCCGTAAGGAAGGTGGAAGTCATGGTCTAGAAGAAAGAGGACTATATCGTGTTCACCAATTTGAAAAACAAGAAATGATTGTTATTTGTGAACCAGAAGAATCTATGGAATGGTATGAAAAAATGTGGAAACTTACTGTAGATCTATTTAGAAGTTGGGATGTTCCTGTTCGTCAATTAGAGTGCTGTAGTGGAGATTTAGCAGACTTAAAAGTTAAATCTTGCGATGTTGAAGCTTGGAGTCCACGTCAACAAAAATTCTTTGAAGTAGGAAGCTGTTCTACTTTAGGAGATGCTCAAGCTAGACGTCTAGGTATCCGTGCTAAAGGAGAAAAAGGAACTTATTATTTACATACTTTAAATAATACTGTAGTTGCTACTCCTCGTGGATTAATCGCAGTACTTGAAAATAATTATCAAGAAGATGGTAGTGTATTAATTCCAAAAGTATTACAACCATATATGGGTGGTAAGACTAAAATCGAACCAATTAAATAGTTCAAAAGCATGTAGAAATACATGCTTTTTTGTGGTATGATATTGTTAGTATTGGAGGTAGCCTATGATCAAAGTTGACTATATTAGTACAAAAGACATTAATCGTGTTGCCAAAATCCATAGTAGTAAGAAATACTCTAATTGGAATTTTAAGATTGTCGATGGAGAATATCGATTCTATCCTCCGATTATGGTAGAAAATGAAGAAGATTATTTTGATGACTTCGAATTTTCAGAATCAGAAGATTCTAGCTGGATGGATTCTATATTAGGATCTGATAATGAGAAGAAGAGTACTCCAATGTTTGGAGAACTTTGGAATAGTGCTTCGAAGTTCTTTAATGAAGCAATTGTTGCTCCTATTGAAGAGAAGAAGATTGCACGTATTTCTAAGATGGGAAATGCTGCTCGAATTGCAAAATATAAAGATATGGAAGATCCAATCAAAGTATCAAAGAGTGGGACTCGAATTAAAAAAGATAAATATCTTATGTTTGAAGCAGAAAATGATAATTATAAATTATATCGTGTAAAACAAAATCGTAATTGTTTGGCACGAATTGATAAATATAAAACAGTAGAAGCAAGTGTTGAAGATGTTGCAAATGAATATCAAGAGTCTTCTAATGTAACAATTGCAAATACTCTACAAAGTGTTTTAGAACCTAAGAAAGATAGTGTAGAAGTTCTATCTTTTGATGAAAATATGGCTTAAGTAAGAATAATAATATTCTTACTTTTTTCTTTTTCTTTGGTATGTTATAATGAATATGTATAATAAAAAGATGGGATGTGATGTGAGTCGTGGATACTTTGGGCAATAAATGTCCTTCTTGTTCTGCTAGAATTGATTTAAATCCTATAACACAAACATGGGATTGTAGTTCCTGCGGATCCAAATTTACTTTAGATCAAATGCAAAGTTTTAATCAAACAAGTATGTCTCCAGTTGCAGCATCAAATAATGGTATGGTACAACAACCGATAAGTACTGAACCAACGATGGTAAATACCAATCAACAAGCAATGGTTCCTAATACTATTCCACAACCTATGAATTCGGTACCTATTGGACAACCTGTACCACAACAAACAGTTAATTCTACACCGGTAGAACAACCTGTACCACAACAAACAGTTAATTCTACACCGGTAGAACAAGCTGTTGCTACTACGCCAGTGACACCTGTTGCGACTACTCCTTCCTTGGAGAAGGAAACCATTATGCGTAACTTTGATCAGTATCACTGTAATACTTGCGGAACAGAATTTATGGCTGATGCTAATACTTCTGCAACATTTTGTATCTATTGTGGGAGTACTTCACTACAAAAGGAACGAATTGAAGAGGGTAAGGCTCCTAACTTAATCATTCCTTTTAAAAAGACGAAAAGTGATGTGGCGAAGGCTTTTAGTAAGTTATTAAGTTTCAAACCTTTAACTCCTGGGGTTTTTCGAACTATAAAGAAAACTAGTAAAATTATAGGAGTATATGTTCCCTTCTGGGCATATGATATTACGTGTGATGGAAATATTTCATTCCATTGTGCTGACTCTGAAAAATGGATGGATGAAAACTATCGCTATATTAAAAATTCGAAATTTGATACTACGATGTTTGCTCATTTGGATTATCAAAAAGTTTTATCAAAAGCATCTTCTCATTTTAAGGATGAGTTAATGGCTTCTCTTGAACCATTTAATTTTGATGAACTTGTTGACTATAATCATGCTTATTTATCAAATTATTTTGCAGAAAAGTATGATATTACGGAAGATGATGCTTACATTCAAGCTAATGAGTATACAATGAATCAATGTGTTGAAATGTCTACTAAAGAAGTCGGACATCAACATTGTGAGATTAATCAGAATAATCTATATCTTTCTAAAAAAAGTGCCAATTGCATTATGCTTCCAGTTTATCTGGTACAAGTGAAGTATAAAAATAAAGATTATACGTTTGCGATGAATGGTCAGTCTGGTAAAGTAATCGGAGATTTACCAGTTGGATTGATAGAAAGTATTGTATGTACTATTGTTGTATTTGTAGTATTGGTTGGTGTTGCATATTTGTTATCTATATTAGGTAGGTGATAAAATGAAAAAGAAATTATTTTTAATCTTTCTTATTATCTTATCTGTTTTCTTTATTCCTAGTGTTTCGGCTAGTACCAAGACATTTGAGAGAACAGAGGAGGATTTATTATTACCAAAAGGTATTAAAGCAACACCAGAAAACCTAAGTAATATTATGATGACTCCTGCAGTAGATGCGAAAGAGAAGGTATATGATTTTGGTGAAATATTGACCACCAATGAAGAGAAAAAATTATATGAAGAAATTGTCGATTATATTAATCAAACCAATATGGATGTTGCCATTGTTACGGTAAAATATAATAATAAACATAATGTTCAAACTTATGCAGAAGACTTTTATGATTATAATAATTTTGGTGTAGGTAGTGAACGTGATGGTATTTTATATGTAATTGATATGGATTTAGGACAAATCTATTTGACTGCTACTGGTAAAGCTATTCGTACTTATTCGGATAAACGTTATAATAATATGTTAGATAATGCTTTTCAATTTGTATTGGATGGAGATTACTATGGTAGTTGTAGTTCTTTGATTAAATCTGCGTTATCTTATTCCAAAATTGATTCTACAGAAGATGATGATTATGTAGTAGATCGTGATGGTACCGTAAAAAAAGATAATAGTTCATTGCTAGCAATCGGAATTTTTGCTATAATAGGAACTGCTATTACTATGTTAATTTTGGTTAATATGAATAGAACTGTATATAAAGCGAAATATAATCGAGAATATTTAGTGAAAGATACAGCAAGTATTAAAAGAGTAAATGAGGTTGCATTAGGAACTCAAGTAGCTAGAGCTCCTAGAAAGAAGAAAGCTTCCCCTCTGGTTAATGAGGGTGCTGTTGCTACTCCTCCTACTACTGGCAATCCTCCAGTAAATCCAAATGGAGAAGGGCAAAATATAAATAATAGTTAGAAAAGAGGTATATTATGGGATTAATTAAAGCTGCTGTTTCAGCTGTTGGAAGTACTCTTCATGATCAATGGAAAGAGTATATCAAATGTGATGATTTAGGAAATGATATCTTAATGAAGAAAGTATCTACTCCTAATGGAATCATTTCTAAGGATAGTGCTATCCAAGTTGCACCTGGACAAGTTGCCGTTATTTTTGAAAATGGTAAGATTTTAGATGCTACTGCTGAAGAAGGTATTTATACTTTTGATGCTTCATCATCTCCATCATTCTTTGCTGGACAATTTGGTGAAGTATTTAAAGAAATGTGGACTCGTTTCACTTATAATGGTGGGACAAATAAGGAGCAAGCTGTTTTCTACATCAATTCAAAAGAAATTTTAGATAACAAGTTTGGAACTCCTGCACCAGTACCATTCCAAGATTGGTCACATCCAATTCCAAATCAAATGACTGGTGAAATCTCTCCATTAAGAGTAGATGTTAAATGTTTTGGTAAATATACATTTAAAGTAACTGATCCAGCTACTTTCATGAGTAAGATTGCTGGTACTGCTGAAGAAGATCGTAAAGAT
>JAFUFG010000231.1 GCA_017470045.1 Bacilli bacterium
AAATATACAAAATATTTCTGCCTTTTCCAAATATTTTTGTATTTTTTGTCAAAATATTTGTACTCCCTTGCGGGATAGTCGATGAACCTTTAACCTCTAATAAAGGTCACTTGGCTGCGGATTACCCAATTTTTATCTTTTTTACCGTACCTGAGTAGTTAATTCAGCCACCATAATATTACTATTATGATTTGGTATATAAAACTCTAAGGGTGTCCCCGTCAATTAAACAGATTTAATGTGAACTATGTTTTTCTAATCCACATGTGCTACAACACAAGGAAAATAATCAGGATTTGAAGTGTTCTTTGTTATAAAAATATTACAATATCCATCCATCTCAAAATCCAATCCACCAATTTTATAACATTCATTTATTATAAATGATAACATTGGCCACTCTTTTTTAGATGGATGATTTATTGACAGCGCTCTCTTTAATAAATTTAAATCTAATTTCATAGTGTTAATTGTTGACTCTCCATAGAATCAATAATTTTATAAACTTCATGAAGATAATACCTATAATTAATATTTCTATCCTTTATAGGTTTATCATCAAATTTATTATATAATGTAACAGCAGAATCTGCACACAAATTTGTAGGACGTATTTTTATTCCGTTCTCTAATTTGAATTTAATTAAACGCCCTCCATTTGTTGACATATAATATCGATTAATATGTCTTACAGGTTTATCATTATATTCAACAAAAAAGTCTTTAGCAACCTTTTGAAATGTACAAAACTTCTTAATATCTGTACATTGTTTTATTGTTTCTTCTGGTGAAATTCCTTCAACAAAATATTTATTTATTGCTTCTGGAATAATCATTGGTGCTAAACCTTTTCCTAAGACTGGTTTAGATATAAACAATCCTTTTGTTTTGATTAGATTCCAATCATGTGAATCACTCCAACCCTTTTTAACACCAAGATAATCATTAATTGCATACTGATAAAATCTTTCAAATTCATCATGCTCTAATTTGAGTTTTGTTTTCTCTTCCCATTCATGACAAATATTGAAATATTCTTCAGATCGATCACTATCAACTTTTACAAATATTCCATCCTTTAACATCATATATTTCTATATGAACTCGACTATATCTTTATATTACTTCATATTTATATTTATCTTTTAGAACGTTTACGCCTTTTGTATATATTGTACTAGTATATCCACGTCACATGTCCAGAGCTTTATCACATTTGTTAAATGAATCAAATACTTCATCTCTATCATCAAAATGAACTAATATTTTTTTCATTTGTGTTGTTTCTCTAACAATGTCAAAGCCATGTCATTTGGTTCCATTTTTTACAGCAGCTTGTGCAGCACTACAACTTTTCAAATTAAAATGTTCTCTGAGTGCAACTCATGAGTTAAATTCTAATTTTAATTCACCATCTTTGTATAGTTTTAATCTACAAGCATTAGCTTTATTATTTGCAGCAACTATTGCAAGTGTTTCTGGAGAATGAGTATATTGTGCTGATTTTTCTGCAATATGTTGTTTTCATTCGTCTGTTAGTTTTCTACCTTTGTTTGGAGAACCACTCAGTTCTGGTTCTTGACATATGTTATATTCTGGATTTAGAGATCTAATATAGTAACCCTCTCTAGCATGTATTTCGTCTTCTGTGGCATTATCGAGTATTTCTATAATTTCTATTTTAAAAGATTTGATTCCATATTTATCGTAAGCATGTCAAAGCAACGGATGTACTAATTTCCCACCATCTTTGTACTTTTGATATGTAGCACAATGCTCTAAAAATCTTTCATTAAAATCTCGATCTGTACTCCCTATATAAAAATGACCATTCTTTGTGTTTACTAATTTATAAACACCTTTGTGAGACTTTAAAAATGTTTTAGTCTCATCACAAATAAATTTAATAGACCTTCGCATAAATAATAATTTTTAAAATTAAACTTATACAAAGATAATAAAATTTTATGAAATTTCAAAATTCCATCAGAAAATTCCATCAGAAAATTTTACAAAGTAATATATCGGGCGTTTCGACTTAAAATAAGCCTACGTTTTTCAACTAGTCTGTGAACCTTTCTCTAGTACAATAGAGACTTGGCTGCTGATTGTCACATAATAACAATTTTTTCAACATTCACGCTTATGATTACTCATTACGTTGTAGTATTATTATCTTCGCGATTTTCCAGCAATTAACCCGATTTTAGAACACCAATGGAAATTTTAGTGTTCGATTGTATTAATTGAAATCCAGCATTTACTACAGATTCAATAAGCATTAACAACATAAGTTGGCCATTAATTCGTATTTTAAAAACCATCATAGGATCATACACCCATGAATATGGCGATTGAAGATTACCTGTAAGACCGTTAAGTGCAAGTTTGAGTGTTTCATTCTCTATTTTTCTACCTTCTTTTTTAGCAGAAACTCGTTGATCATATATTGTTTGATAAACTTGAAGAAAAACTTCACCAAGATGTGCTGGATAAAGATGATTCATTAATATAATGCTTGGATATAGACTTGTGACATCACTATCAATTAATCTAAACTTAGAATCAGCTATAAAGATTTCAGGTTCATTTTCCGAGTGTAAACCACCTAAACCATAGGTATGCTTAATTCCTCCAATTTCAAATTTTATTTCAAATTTATCATTTTTTTCAGATACATTTGCAGTAGTAACAACTTCTTTTCTTAAACGATTAAGTAAATCTTGAAGTATTGGTGTTTTAAACTCAATATAATCAAAAATTACATCATTTAAACAAATATTATCAACTGGTGATCGTAAATCTTTTATATCATTTCAAGATTTTCCTGTAGCATCGAGATAATATTTTTTAATAATCTCCATTCCAAGATTAACACCATCCTTATCCATTGCAGATATATGATATTTATCTTCAATCGCTAAACGAAGATCAATATCTTTTATAGATCTGTTTAGAAGTTCTTCGGTACTCTCAACATCATTTAAATTATAAGATTCTACTTTCTCAAAATCAGAAACCGGTAAATTCAAATTAAAATCGCCTTCATATTCCTCAACGTTCTTATATTCCATTGTTACCTGCAATGCTTTCAAAGAAACTCTTAATTTTTGTGATCAACGCATAGCTAATAAATCAAGATCTTCATACAAATTAGCATATTTGTACTTTCTTCAAGATGCTGATGTTTCAGAATTAATTACAGTATCACTAAACATTTTAAGTTCTCTAGTTATTAATCAAACAGGTTTTCTGATTAATTGTTGATAATTCAAAAGAATATATGATATTACAGGTCTATCATAATGGATACCATTGTAAGAAACAAAAATAATATTTTTATTAAGAAACAATTTTGCAATTTCTGGCATATCGTTTCTTATTTCTGATATTTGAAAAAATTTATGTGTGCCAGATTCAGTATTTTTAACAGTAACACTAAAGAAATTAGGAAATACTTCGATATCGTAAACAAATGCAGTTTTACCTTTGATTATCATCCCTAGGTTTTAGAATAAAATTGTTCTGCATTGCAACAGCTTCAATCTTTTCCTTTAATGTGCTTCAACGATTAATATGATACTCTAAATCGTGGTCAAGTAAAAGTAAAATCTTATCTCGAAGTAATGTAACAGTATTTGTTGGAATATTTGAAAATTTAGGTCTTCCTTCCAATCTAACAATTGCCCTAAACTCATTATAAGATAAACCCTGAGGGTTAAATCGCAATTCAACATTATTATTTAAGAACAATCTTTCTTTTATTACATCTTTTTTACTACGATATCTACCATTAGAATCGTATTCTGTAAGATCTTTTTTCTCATCTTCCGTAAGTCAGATTCCTAAAGAAAGAATAAATTTATCAGAAATCAATCGTCTATTAAAAGCATCAAGTGAATCCAAGCAAGCTGAGAGCAACATATCTATTGTAACAGAACTAAACACATCAGGTAAACCCGTAAAGATTTTATCTACAGTATCTGAATTTTTCAGTCCATGCTCTCTTTTATGAGCACTTATAAAATCAAGTAGATCTTTATTAGTTTTAAGAACATCAATTCTACATTCGTGTAGGATATATCGAAGCAATAGTTCAGTATTTGCACAATCCCACATTTTTCTTACTTGATCTCTTTTTCGTTGTACACCAGGATGATACGGATCTTTGTTATAAAGCATATCAATTACATGTCAATATGCTCTTTGTAGTTGATCATATGTCATATCAACCATTTTTATTTCCGCACCATTAGACATTTTTCAAGTTCAACGATTAATATCTTTATCTCTATCGTCAAACGCCTGTGTCAACATTTCTTGTAAATCACTCATAATCTTTAAAATTTAAAATCTTTGTTTATTATTTTAGGTTTTTGTTTTATAAAATTTAATAAATAGCAAACTGTATAATTATACGTTTGCATTACTTGAGTAGAAACTTGATAATATGAATCTCCAGCATTAACATATTCACATTCAACATAACCAATATCACCAATATCAAGATTTTCTATATTTCAATTTGGAGGTTGCGTAACAGTAAAATATCTTAATAAACTGTTATCTTGTTCATCTAAATTTTTAAATACATACATCTTGTATTGACCTGGCTGTACAGCTACTACTTCTCCGAGGAATGTTGTTCGCATGGAATTAATGCCAATAAATCATATCCACCTTTGACTGCTTCATATGCTCTACAACAAAGATGATCAATTGATTCAAGTTTCTTCAATAAATAATGAAATGTTCCCCAATTTTGATCATTATATGCAATGGATACAGCTTCATTTAAAGCTGTTACATATTCATCTTCTGCTGATGAAAGTAATTCAAAAAACTTTTCATTGCTTTCAAATTCTTTTAAATCAACAGAATGTATTGTGATTTCAGGAGAAGGCATTTCATTCATATATAAATGTGCAAGGAAACAATATTTATTCTTCATACATCCTTCAAATAAATATATAAGAAATTTCTTACAGTTCATGTTTCCATGCATAAAAGAACACATTTTCCCTGCTTCTATAAGTGAGAGTTTGTCTTCTTCTATTTGTAAAAGTTTTGAAAAAGCGGAATACAATTCTTTAGAAATCGATTTCTTATCCTCTTTTTCGTTTTGGTCTTTGAATTTCATCCTCTAATTTTGTTATTTTAAAGTATGAATTCCCTTTAGAATAAGATCGTTCCTTTATTGGCCTTTCAGAACTAAAAATTTTACTGTTCACGATGTGATAGTATTCTTTACCTTCCCATCTAAATTGTTCTATCAAGTATTTCAATTCTGTAAAAAGTTTTATGAAAGTTAAAATTATAATCCAATTCAAGTAAATAGAATAAGTTTGAAGAAATTAAATACTTGTGGTCGTCGATATAAAATGAAAGATTGAAATCATCTTCTGTTGTTAAATAACGTAAGATATCTGAATCTTCAAACATTATTGTTGCATCATCAATGATTGTATAGGTTTCCCAAAAACAAATATCTAATATTCCAGACTTACTTTTATTAAATAAATTTAAACACTTCTCAACTTTTTCATCCAATATTAAAGAATATGGATCACTATGTTCAATATCAGGATACCAATGAGATCCTAATTTTTTAAATCTTATTCGATAGTTCATACATCTCTCTCTAAATTATAACATTGTGCGGCAAACACACATAAATGATCCGCTTCTTCGTTTCATTTATTTCCAATATGACCTTTGGTTCAAATCATAGTAACTTTATGTTTCTCTAAAAGTTCTACGACTTGAAACCAAAGATCTAAATTTTTCTTAGTTAAATCAGATTCTTCAATTCACTTTTTGGCAGCACCGTTAACACCTCCTATCACATATTGTGAATCAGAAATAATTGTTATATCGGTTGGTTCTTTAAAATATTTAAGTGTTTCAAGAACAGCGGTTAATTCCATACGATTGTTTGTTGTATGTGTTTTACCTTGATATAACTTCGCAATAACGTTTTCGTTTTCATCTAAGATGATGCTTGCTCATCCTCCTTGTCCTGAATCGCCTTGCGAAGATTGGTAGGATCCATCTGTATAACAAATAACTCTACGCATGGTTCCATTAAATATTCTAAAAGATAACAAAAAGCTTCTTGATCTGTTAACTCCAATCCAAGATCAATCATTAAATCAAATATGGCATGACTTAATTCATGAGCTATAATTGGAACTGTTACTGTATCTAAATCGAATCAAATCCAGGTAGTTAAACCGTTATGAATTGCAACAGCATTAAGTGTATTAGGATTAAATGAAAAATCTCGACGGTATGCATCTCTAAGATAGTCTTGTACTTCAAACGGTTCTCCAAATACAAGAAAAACTGTTTGATGATAGATTGGAATATTAACTTCTTTAATTTTTATCATCTTCGTCAACAATTTCATAAGAATCGAATACACCTTTAAGATTGTGTTCTGTATTAACGTATTCTTCTAGCTGCTTTACAAAATCTTTATCTTTTGATTCAATTCATCCACGTAATACAATATGAAACATTAAACTCCATAAATTCGTTTAGATTCGAGATCAAAAATCTCATCTATTATTTTTGCAGAAACGTCATGAATTGTTTTAATGTCATCTAGTTCAATAACCTTATATGGTTTTCCAATAGCACGAGCATAAGAAATTCTTTGTCCGCGTTTCTTAGAATATTGTTCATTTGAAGAACATGTGCAATAACCAAATGAAAGTCTATTTCCTTCTAGAACGCTACATACTACAACTCTAGGAAGATTTTTTACCAATGTGGACTTAATGGGAAGATCATTAAGCCAATTACCTTCTGCATCTGCAATAAAAAATCCGCACCGAATCTGCATTGGGGCGGAATAATAATATTTAGTTCCCATCTTTAAATAAATTTTTATAATATTTTAATACAAGAAGTATAATTAATGTCATAATTATACTCTCAATTATAAAGCCTAATCCAATCAAACACCCAAGAGATGCTATACACCACATTAAAATAGCAGTTGTAATATTAGCAATTTTATCAGAATCTTTCTTAATCATAAGACCTGCACCAATAAATCCAACACCAGATACTACTTGTGCAACAACTCTAGAAGGATCTCCACCAATTCTAGTAGAGATATAAGAAAAGATAAACGCACCAAGCATTATTAATGTTACTGAACGAACTCCAACAATGCCGTGCGTTTTCTGTCTTTCTTTTCCTATCAATACTCCTGATACAAGTAATATGATAAGACTAAAAATAAATTTAAACATTTTTTATAATCTCTAATTGCAATGGAAGATATACTTGTTTATACTGTTCGTCAACTAAACTAACATTGTATACACTAGTAGTTCCTAGGAACTCCTCCTCATGATTTGCACTGTGAAGATGTCCATGAAGATTATATTTAGGTGTTTTCTCTAGGATTGCATCTCTTAAGGGTTCATTTCCTATATGATAGGGTGTTTTGCCCCAAGCATCCCATCCAAAACATAAATCAGAAGTACCATATGGAGCATCATGAGTAAGAAGAATATCAACATTTTCTGGAATTTGAGAGTACGTTTCTCTTAAGGCATCATCGTTTTTCATAAATGCCCAATGTCCAAAGATTTTACACCATGGAGTACCATAGACTTTTATTCCTCTGAAATCGTATAATTCGTCTTCGAGATATATACATCTTCCATTAGTAGCATTTGTTACATTTTCAGCAATTTTTCTTCTACCCTCTAATGCAAGATTTTCCCAACCGCACTCATGATTTCCTGCAATCCAAAGTACTTTACTATTTTCATCTTTAAATGGAAGTGCGTTAATCCAATTTACAAAAGAACCAGTAAACCAATATACTGTATCGGATAAATCTCTTTGACAATAAAGATTGACTAAATCACCCGCAAGCAACATTAAATCAAACTCTCTATCTATTACTGGATGCAATCCGTGTAAATCTGATAAAGCACATATGTCGTATTTATTTAATTTCTGAGAACACATCCTTTTCAGTTACTATACAATTTGTAGAAATAAACATATTTAATACATTGATTGCATTTTCAAATGCAAGTCTATCTGCTTTTGCAGGATTAACAATTCCAGAGTCCAAGAAATTTTCATATTTTTCTGTATCTGCGTTCCAAGATATATTGTCATTTGGATAAACTTTTTGTCCAATTTCTTTTGGATTATATCCAGCATTTTCAACAATCCTATCAAATACAGAAGTTAAAGAATTTTTTACAATATCAATTCCAATTTGTTCATCTTTCAGTTCACTTACTGGCATTGATAAAAATGCTTTCATAAATGTAATTCCACCACCTGGAACAATTCCTTCTTCACAAGCTGCTCTTGTTGCACATACAGCGTCATCCACTCTATCCTTTTTTTCTCGCATTTCTAGTTCAGAAGTTGCACCAACCTTAATTGAACAAATTCCTCCAACTAAACGAGCAATACGTTCTTTATGAAATTTTATTAAAGTCTCTTCACCACTTTGTAAAGTTGATAAAAGTGTTTTAATTTCTGAAACTCTTTGTGCTATTAATTCAGCATTTCCAGAACCGTTTAAAATTGTAGTAGAGTCCTTGGTAATTACTACTTTACCACATGAACCAAGCATTGATCCATCTACTTTTTGCAATTCTATGCCATTATCATAAGTTGCTAATTTTGCATTTGTAAGCAATGCTAAATCATCAAGAACGTATTTTCTATAATCACCAAAAGAAGGAGCTTTAACTAAGCAACATTTAATATTTCCTTGAATGTGGTTTAATCGTAAGTTTTGAACAACTTCATCATCAAAATCTTGAGCAATAATTAACATTGCTCTACCATTTTTTGCACAATATTCTGCAGCAGGAAGAATCTCCCTAGTTAATTGTACTTTTTGATCCGTTATTAAAATTAATGGATTTTCAAGAACACATTCACCTTTAGATTTATCTGTAATGAACCAATGTGATTCAAATCCTCTATCAAATTGCATTCCATTGATTATTTCAATAGAAGTTTGATTATTTGCAGATTCTTCAACTGTAATTACACCATCTAATCCAACCTTTCTAAAGGCATCTGCAACAATTTTTCCAATATCTAAATCATTGTTTGCAGAAATTGATGCAATTTTTTCTAGTTCCTCCCATTTAACTGGAATTGATGATTTTTCAATAGTATCTTTTACAAAATTTGCAGCTTTATCAATACCTTTTTTTATTAAAGATAAATTATGTCCATCTATTGCCATATATGCATTAGAGACCATTTTATAAG
>JAFUFG010000232.1 GCA_017470045.1 Bacilli bacterium
TATTACGATCATAATCATCGTCTTTATTTGGAGTAATTAAACTATCTAAACTTATCATTTGTGTTCTTAATTTACGGATTTCTGCAGCTTTTTCAAGAGGCATATCCATCTCAAATGCTACTTCTTCTAAGGTTGGTTCACGGTCTAATTTATTTCTAAGTTTTGCTTCTACTGTCATCATCTTTTTCATTTTTTCTTTCATGTGTACTGGTTTACGAATTTGGTCGGAATCATTAACAATTGTTCTAGTCATACCTTGTTTAATCCACCAAGTGGCATAAGTTGAGAATTTATATCCAAGATCAGGGTTAAAATAATTTAGTGCTTTTACTAACCCCATATTACCTTCTTGAATTAAGTCTGGAAATTCAATTCCTTGACCAACGTATTCTTTCGCAATGCTAACTACTAATCTTAGATTACGTTCAATAAACTCTTTCTTTGCATCTTCATTTCCGGATTTAATTTCTTTTAAATATTCTTTTTCTTCTTCTACTGTAGGAGCTTTCTTTAAGTCCTTCATATAAATTCCTACAACATCATCTCTAAATTCTTCTCCATAAAATGACATAGTAATCTCCCCTTTTGTTTACTGGTTCTATATTTTACCATAAAATAACCAAAAAGAAAAGAGTTATTTCAATTTGGATAACTCTTTTAAAGCTTGATCAAAAGTCTTTACGGGAATTAATTTAATCTTTAATTTTTGTTCCTCTACTACTTCTTTCGCATCTTCATAGTTTTCTCCAGCTGGTACTAAGAAGACATCGGCTTTTCCTGCAACGGCTCCTATCACTTTGTATTTCACTTCTCCAATCGAACCAACGTAACCTTCGTCATCAATTGTTCCAGTTCCGGCGATCTTATATCCTTTGGTGATATCTTCTTCTACTAATTGATCATATAAGGATAAAGCTGTCATTAAACCACCACTTGGACCACTTTCGCTTTTCTTAAACTTTATGGTTGCTTTGGGTACCGTTTCATACTCATTTAAGACATTCATATAGATTCCAATCATAGGACGATCTTCCCCTTGATATACCTTTGTTTTTACTTCTTTTTCTTTTTTATTTCTCAATACTTTTATGGTTATCATATCATTTACTTTTTTTTCGGAGATATATTTTGAATAATCCACGATTTCCATTTCTTTTCCATCCATTGATAGGATTTCGTCTCCTACTTGCAATTGACAATCTTCTGCACTCTCTAAGATACCAATTACGTAGATATGGCTTTTTACTAATTTTACTTCTTTTCCGGCGCGCTCATAACTTACTTTTAATGCAGATGAGGATGATTCATCTAGATTTAAATAATTACGGAATTCTACTTCTTTTTCGCCTTCTTTATTGTTCATTTTTAAGTCTTCTGCCTCTAATCGTTTCCAATTTGGCATAATATAACTTAATACGTAGGTTAAAAAGATTCCTTGTGTTTCGGATACATAGCTAATATTTAAACTTCCTTTGCTCTTGTAGGAATTCTCTACTTTAACACGACTTCCTATGTCACTGATTCCTCCACCAACAAGAATATAATAATTTACTGGAATAAAGCATACGATAGCAATAGCTAGTAAGCTTGTAAGATATTTGAATTCATTATTGATTAAATCTATTAAAGAATCTTTGTATTCTTCTAATCCTTGAATCATCTTTTTCATATTCTTCACCTTACTCCATTATAGCAAAGAAATGAGGCTTTTATGAAAAAAAGATTACTCTTATTCTGTCTACTGACGTTTTTTCTTTTTCTGATGGTAGATGCGAATTACTATTCAGATGCCATATTTGATTATACAAAATTATTTATTCGTAATCTATTTCCATTTACTTTTGTTATTTTTGTCCTTAGTCGATTATTATTTGAATTTGGATTATTTGAAGTATTTCCTACTACTCTATCAATTTTATTTTTAAGTATGGTTAGCGGATTCCCAAGTGGTAGTAAGTTTTTAGCGGAGCAGGATTATCTCAAAGAGAAAGATGCGAATTTGTTACTTCGAGTGTGTCATTTTCCAAACCCATTCTTTGTTCTTGGTAGTATATCTACTGTTATAGAGAAAGATAGATGCGGATTTTTATTACTGATTCTTTATGGTAGTTCTTTGGTTCAGGTATTTCTCGGAGGAGGTCTTTCTTTAAAGAAAGAGAATTATCAGAATGATAATACGGATTATTTTTGCGCATTTCAGAATGCTTTAAAAGATTCTATTCTTACTATTTTACTTATTTATGGTACAAGTTTATTCTCTTATTTGATTGCGGATGAAGGGATACGGATTATGAAACTACATGGAATCTCTTATTCTTTCTTTTATGGGATATTTGATTTAACAAAAGGAATCTTTTCAACGACTTTGTTGCATCAAAAAAGAATAAGAGAGATTCTTATTCTATTCTTTTTATCATTTGGAAGTATCAGTATCCATCTTCAAGTAATTCAAATTCTTCGAGATTCGAAATACCAATATTCCTCTTTTTTAAGAGGAAGGATTCTTGGAACAATCCTTTGTTTTATCCTCTACTTTACTATGTTGTATAGTTGATTGGACAAGAAATATTGATTGCATACTTGGTACCTAATTGAGTATGAGAAAAGCCAATAAATAAGGTTAATACTTTATTATCTGTATTCATACGAATATTGGTAACACGTAAATCAAATATCTTATGTTGTCCACAATTTTTAATTTCTGGTTGAGTGTGATTTAGAGAATAACCAAAGTCTGGAATTGGGTATGGTTCTAGACCATCTTTTGGTGATCCTGTATTAATATCTGGATATTTCGGTGTACCATAATACAATTCAAAGAAATCATCTTTATTTGATGTATGAGAACATCTTTGTGCTTGAGTTGTTCCCTCTATTTGCATAAAATAGTCGTCTGCTAGTGTTCTAGCGATATATAATCTTCTTGTTGTATGATCGGTTAATTCAATATTGATGACAAAGGTTTCTTTGTCTCCAGATGTTCCCTTCTTTATATTTGCACTAATTACTCCTATTTTAATTAAGTCATCTTGTATTGTTTTTGTTAATGTATTTTTATAGGTATTGATCTGTAATTTATAATTTTCCATCTGCCTTTTTGTATTATAATTCGATACCGTCGTATATAGGATTGAAGATATTAATGAAACTAATATAAAACTTACTAAGATTTCTGCTGTAGTCATTCCTTTATTATTTAGCTTTCTCATTTCTTCTTCACCTCCATCGTAGAATATGATAAGAAGTCATCGGAATCACCTGCTACGTATTTTGTAGTGTCAAATCCACTTCCGACTGGTTTGTATGGAGTATCAAAACGGTGTCTATAATATTCAATAATTACTCTCTTATTTGCTCCATTTAAAGAAGCAAATTTATATTTTGGTAAGTATCTTACATACTCTTCTAGTCCGGATGTTACTGTTTTATTTCCGGCTGGAGATAAGTTATAATAATCTGCTTGATTAGAACCGATACTTGCACTCGTTCTAGAGTAATTTGCTAGACTATTTTTAAATTGTTCTAGATTATAATCTGTTATATAGATATGTGGTTGTAAATTATGATTAGAACAGTTTTCAATATAATTTTTATCTTCGTCACTATCCCCTAATACATCACAACTTACTTCTAAGTTTTCGATGATCTTATAACACATATTTCTTTTTTCTGTTAGCCTTGCTCTTTCTGTTGAACTTCCAGCTAAACCATTCATGTCAAACCCTTTACAGTTAAAAAAATAAAAGTGGTAGGTACTATTCATACTATTCGCATGTGCACTTATTTTATAATCTGGATCTTGAATCATTCTTTTTATCCAATAAGCGCCATATTTCGAGTCAATATCGTCATAATCTTCTCTTCTTTCATATTCTCCTATTAATGGGTAAAAATGCTTGAAAACCATGGCAAATATAGCGGATACAGCGACTGCTACAATTAGTGTTTCTACTAGTACAAACCCTTTGTTATTTAGACGTTTATTTTTCATTTTTCTCAGGTAGCCTCCTTGCTATTCTCATAAAAGTATTATATAATAAATTATAGTAAAATTCCATAGAAAGTAGACAAAAGGGGTTGAAATGATGGGACAAGTTGCAAACAAACAAAAACAAAGTCTTAAAGTTTCTTTTGATTTCGTTAAGACTCCAATTACCCAAATTGCAGACTATATTATCATTGCAGCGAACAAAGTAGGTACTTCTGATATTCATTTCGATCCTCGTGAAGATGGAATGATGGTTCGTTTCCGTGTAGACGGTGATTTACAAGACTACTCTTTTATACCGAAAGCTTATGAGCGTAACTTAACGACTCGTTTAAAACTATTAGCAAATATGAACATTACAGAATCTCGTCTACCACAAGATGGTGCGATTAAAGGTATGTTTGGTGACTCTTATATGGATATGCGTGTATCTTGTTTGCCATTAAATGAAGGTGAAAAGATTGTTATCCGTATCTTAGACTATACAAGATCTTTACAAGGTATTGATTCGTTAGGATTCCACCCAGATAATTTAAAGAAACTAGAACGAATGATGGAAGCTCCAAATGGTATTATTCTTACTACTGGTGCTACTGGATCTGGTAAATCTACAACGACTTACTCTATTCTACAAGGTCTTAATAAACCTGAAACTAATATTATTACTGTTGAAGACCCAATAGAAATGAATATACAAGGTATCAATCAAGTTCAAGTTAATGCTGAAATTGGTATGACATTCGCTGCAGCTTTACGTTCTATCTTACGTCAAGACCCGAACGTTATTCTTATCGGAGAAATTCGTGACTCTGAAACTGCACAAATCGCTGTTCGTGCCGCTATCACTGGTCACTTAGTTGTATCTACAATCCACACCAATAACTCCTTATCAACAATTGAACGTTTAATGGATATGAATGTTGAACGTTACTTATTGTCAACTGCATTGGTTGGAATTATTTCTCAAAGACTTGCGAAAGCTATTTGTCCGAAATGTCGTTTTCAAAGAAGAACTACTCCTTATGAGAAGAAAATCTTCCGTAACTTTATGAAATTAGATGTTGAAACGGTTTGGGATGCAAATCCAGATGGTTGTGAAAATTGTCGTAAAGGTTATAAAGGACGTATTGCTATCCAAGAAGTATTGGAACTTGATGATGAAATTCGTGCTGCTATCTCTTTAGAGGGATTAACGAAAGATGAATTAAGAAAACTAGTTTATACGGATAAAACAATTACCATGTTACAAGATGCCTTAATCAAAAACATGAATGGTGACACAAACTTCGAGGAAGTTTATCGTGTTATTGAAATGGAAAATGATGATGGTGATGATTATAAATCTGAACTTACTGCTGCTATTCGTGAAGCAAGACAAGATTTAAGTCTTGATCCGGTCGGACAAGTTGATGCAAATGGTCAACCAGTTGTTAATGTTACTGTTAATATCGATCAAGATACTCTTGCTGCTGCAGCTGCTAATAATGGTGTTGTTACTAATTTACCAAATGTTGTTTCTAATCTTGGACTTAGTGCTAATCAAGATGACGCAAATATGCCAGTACTTGAAGCTATTCCAAGACTTGGCCTTGAAGTTGAAGAATTGGATGAGGCACCTTCTAGTGAATCCACCCCTACTACTGATAATTCTACTCCGACTCCAACAGCCGATAATAATCAATTACAAATACCAGGATTTACGGAACAATAAAACAAAAAAAAGAGATTCAAATGAATCTCTTTTAATTTGCGAATAATACTCTTTCACTCTTATACATCTTAGTAATTACTTGTACTACAATGAACGAATAGATAATCGTACTAATAAATGATATTAAGAAGTAACCAATATTTAGATTATTATTAATGGCACAATCTAATAACATCGTATGAGATACGATTGGCAAGAAAGAGATGCCATAATTTAACTTAATATCTAAAATATTAAAAAACATTGGGATCATTGTAATAAAGTTTACTGGAGTTAAAGCACTTTGTGCTTCTTTATAAGTTTTTGAGAAAGAAGCGATAGCGATACATAATCCACTGATAAAGAAAGATATATTAAACATGATCAATAATACTAGTAAGATGTTTCCTACATTTAGATTGATGGTTACATCTTTATAAATTTCAAACATTCCTCTTGCTACGCCAATACTTCCTACTAATAAAGCAGTACTAATTATTGATGTAATAATACAAGATATTGTAATGGCATAGAATTTTCCTTTTACTAATTCGTCACTCTTCATTGGGAATGTTAATAGTGTTTCTAGAGTTCCTCTTTCTTTTTCTCCTGCTGTTGTATCGGTTACTCCATAGATTGCTGTTAAACAAATTGACATCATGGCAAAGACAAATCCCATATAAAGAACATAGTTTACCATCGAACTATCTCCTTTTATTTCTTCTGTCTTTATTTCAATATTATTATAGACTTTATCTAAGTCCATTCCTTGTTCTACTAAATATTGATTTCCAAGAGCTGTATTATATTGTTCTAGATAAGCAGTTCCTAAAGAAGTTGCTTTCATTCCGTTCTCTTCATTCGGATTGCTATAAAGAGTATAAGTGTTCTCTTCTTTTACGATATAAGCATAAAATTTTCCATTTTTATAA
>JAFUFG010000026.1 GCA_017470045.1 Bacilli bacterium
CAACAACTATGGACCAGATACATATAACATCAAAGCTCAAACATACGACAAATTAGAAGATGAGACAGGATTCGGATACTTCGGATGGAAGATTAATATTCAATGTTTCTATGCATTAAGTGATGGAAGCAGTCTAACAAAAGATAATAATTCGAATAAAGAAAAATGTGAAAATCCAGCAAATGGATACACAACAAGAACCGTAAACAACGACGACTTATTCCCAAGCGATAAGCAAAAGGGTACAGCCACAGTATTAGATGAAAACAAATCTGCAACAGGTAGAACTCCAGGATTTAACTGGACAGCAGCTGCTGAAATTACAGCAGATAAGAATGAATTCTATGCAAATAACCCAGAATTAATAATTGGTAAGATCCAAGCAAATGGTAATAAGATTTATTCTGGAACGGATTATCTAGATTACGAATTCTACTTAACTCCATCAGACTTAAAGAAGATCCGTAATAACAAAGGTAATTATACAGATTGGTTAGGAGATGTAACCGAAGATAATTACGATAAACAATCAAAAGTATACGTCTACAAGAGTCCATTATTCCGAGGAAATACAAGTTCTGAAAGATCAATAGCAGAGTCTGCTAAGAAATTAGGAACACTTGGATGTAACAACTATGAAACATGTATGAATAAAGCAAATTAGAAGGAGGTAAATGATTTATGAACAAAGGAATGTTAACAGTAGGAATCATAATTTTAGCTTTAATGTCATTATTATTAATCAACATCATTAGTAACTATGAAACAGGTGGAGAATTAGATTATTATCTAGTTCGTGAAACAACTGAAGCAGCAATCAATGATGCAATCGATGTAGAGTACTACAGAGATAACTTACTTATTCGTATGGATAAAGAAAAATTCGTTGAAAGCTTTCTTCGTAGATTCGCTGATAGCGTAGATAACACTCGTTCTTACAGTGTAAAATTCTATGATATTAACGAAGTTCCACCAAAAGTAAGTGTAAAAGTTGATTCTTATACAGTATTAAGTTTCGATGAACAACAAGCAAACATTTCTACAAGTTATGATGCTGTTGTTGAAACAAACTACATCAGTAATCCATACGCTCAACTTGAACTTCAAAATCCAAACAGTGATGTAGGAAAAGGAATTGTTAAAAGTAGTAAATAAAAGGGGAGAATAAAATGGGAGATCTAAGCAATCAAATAAAGAAAATAACATCAAATAAGAATACAGTAACTGTAATTGGTGTTGTACTAGCAATATTTCTACTTTATTTTGGATACACTTTCAGAGTACATCAAGCAGTTTCACCAGTATCCGTTCCATATGCGAGAAGCCAGATTTCTCCCGGAACACAAATAACAGAAGATATGGTAGGACAAAGAGATGTACCACCATCAATGTTAAAAGGAGAAGTAATCCGTAACCGTGCTGGAGTAGTTAATAAATACTCCAGCATCAATACGGTTATTCCTCAAGGAAGTTTATTCTATGAATCTGTTGTAGTAGAAAAAGAACAAGTTCCAACAAATGTTATTTTGCAATATCCTTCTGGATACGTACTATATAACATGACAGTTAATACACAAACTACATACGGTAATTCAATGTATCCAGGAAACTACATTGATATCTACTTAAAAGCAGTAAACAAAGTTACATCTGAATTCATGACAGAAGATGCAAACAAAGTAATGTTAGGTAGATTATTAAAAAATGTTGAAATTCTTGCAGTAAAAGATGCTGCTGGACAAGCAGTATTTGCAGATCTAGATGATCGTAAGACACCAGCAATGATAGTATTTGCGATTCCAGAAGATCAATACATCTTATTAAAGAAAGCAGAGTATTTAAGCTCTTATGATTCAACATTAATTCCAGTACCAACTAACGAAAGTTTAAAGGATAAACCTGGAAAGTTACAATTAGATGAGAAGTCTGGAGAAACTCTTAAGACTTGGATTAACAAAGTAACAATTTGGCAAGAACCATAAAATAAAAAGAAACTTGAAAAAGTTTCTTTTTTTACTTTAAATTCTTTTTTAGTAATGGTATACTTAATGTATATAATAAGGAGTAGTTATTATGAGAAAAAGATCAAAAACAGTAAAATTAGCATTAATAGCAATACTTTTTAGCATTTTTGGTGTATTGAATGTTAATGCGGCAAGTAATGCAAATTATGAAATGCAATTACAAAAAGTTAATGGTTTAGGAATAACAACTAAGCCAAGTGAATCAATTGATTCCGTACAAAGTATGGCGATTACCAGAAATCACTTTGTATTTGTTATGGCAAATTCAAAGGATGATAACGCCAAAAATATATTTTATGTTATGAGCAAA
>JAFUFG010000233.1 GCA_017470045.1 Bacilli bacterium
AATGACTTATTAGTAAGAGATATCCTAAGAAAAACAGATAAACATGTTATTGTAGCAATCAATAAAATGGATGTTAAAGCATCTCAAGACAATATCTTTGATTTCTATGAATTAGGATTTGACGAATATATTCCAATTAGTTCCATTCATAATACTGGATATATTGAATTAATGGAAGCAATCACAAAAGATTTCCATGAAAAAGAAGAAAAAGTTGATGAACGAGTTAAATTCTGTTTAATTGGTAGACCAAATGTTGGAAAAAGTTCTTTAATGAACGCCCTATTAAATGAAGAAAGAGTTGTAGTTTCTAATGTTGCTGGTACTACTCGTGATTCTATCGATTCTGTATTACGCTATAATAATGAAGATTATGTCTTAATTGATACAGCTGGTATGAGAAAAAAAGGAAAAGTATTTGAAGCAATTGAAAAATACTCTCTATTCCGTTCTCTACAAGCAATTGATCGTAGTGATATCTGTTTAGTTGTAATCAATGCAGAAGAAGGAATCATGGAACATGATAAGCATATTGCTGGATATGCTATTGAAAAAGGAAAAGGTTTAATCTTTGTCGTAAATAAATGGGATACTGTAAAAGATACAACAATTCAAGATTTTGAAAAATTAATGAGAGAAGAATTTCAATTCGCAACTTATGCTCCGATTGTATTCCTATCTGCATTAACAAAGAAACGTATTCATACATTAATGCCAGAAGTAATTAAAGTTGCAGAAAACATTAAACGTGAAGTAAAAACTTCCGTATTTAATCAAGTAATTATGGATGCATTCCAATTAAACATCCCGCCTTCTTATAAAGGTAAGAGATTAAAAGTATACTTCTCTTCTCAAACTGGTACGAAACCTCCTAAATTTACTTTAAGAGTAAATAATAAGGGATTAGTACACTTCTCTTATGAAAGATATCTAGAAAATAAAATAAGAGAAAACTTTGATTTTGAAGGTACACCTATTATTATTCAGTTTAAAAATCGAAGTGGAGATGAAGATTAATGATTATTGGAAATAACGGATTCAATGGAAATGGGAATGGATTTCAAGGAAATAACTTTGAGAATAAATTCAAACGTTATAACGAAAATGGAGATATTCATAAAGGAAGAAATGTATTCGTAAAAGATATTAAAGAAACTGCACATTCTAACGTTGTTAGTAAAGATGATATGTATGATAAAAGTCTTGCTATGCTACATGAACGTTTATCCAAAGGATTAATCTCCCTAGATGAATTTAATAGAAAATGCGCAGAACTTGCAAAACAAAGAAGAAAATACTAAAAACCTCTGACATATATTGATGTAGGAGGTATGATTATGATTGGAGATCATTTCTTTAAAAAAGTAGAAAATAAGACAAATGTCAATAAAGACACCATTATGGATCTAGCAGGAAAATTACAAGGAAATAGTAAAGATGAAGCTACCATTCGTGAAGTAATCCATAATATCGCAGCACTAACCAATAAAGAAGTTTCAAAAGAAAAAGAAGATAAAATTGTAGAAGCAATTCTAAAAGATAAAGTTCCAAAGAATATTGATAAGATGTTCTAAATTCAATTCTTCGTCATAGAATGAAATAAATGAGGAGAATGATAATGGATAAACGAGAAATAATAAAAAATATTGCGACGAGAAGTGGCGGAGATATTTATTTAGGTGTTGTAGGAGCGGTTCGAACTGGAAAATCAACTTTTATAAAACGTATGGTAGAAACATTGATTGTTCCAAATATCGAAGATGAATATGAGAAAAAAAGAGCATTAGATGAAATACCACAAAGCGCAGCAGGAAAAACGATTATGACAACAGAACCAAAATTTGTTCCTAATACCGCTGCTAAAATAAAAATAGATGACTTTACTTGTAATATCCGCTTAATTGATTGTGTTGGATATATGATTGAGAAAGCTCAAGGAGCAAGCGATGAAAATGGACCACGTATGGTTAAAACACCATGGTACCAAGATGAAATACCATTCACAGAAGCTGCTGAAGTTGGAACAGAAAAGGTAATTAAAGACCACTCTACTATTGGAATCGTAGTCACAACCGATGGTTCTGTTACAGAGTTTGACCGAAAAGACTATATCGAAAGTGAAACTAGAGTCATAGAAGAATTAAAGAATATAGGAAAACCATTTATTATTATTCTAAATAGTGCTCATCCTACTCTACCAGAAACTGTTAAAATAAAAGAAGATTTAGAAGAAGAACATAACGTTCCAGTAATCCCTATGAATATTGATGGAATGAACGAAAAAGATATGTACCACATTCTAAGAGAAGCACTGTATGAATTCCCAGTACTAGAAGTAAAAGTTAATATGCCAGAATGGATTGCTATTCTAAATCCGGATCATCCAATAAAACAAAGTTATATTGGATCCATCCGTGATAGTATTGTAGAAATTGATAAATTAAAAGACATTGAACATATTACAAATCATTTCTTAGAAAATAAAGATATTGAGAAATGTTACTTATCAGATGTAGATCCATCTACTGGTATTGTAACCGTCAATCTAACGGCCCCACCACATCTATATAATAAGACTCTAACGGAAATTATAAAAATAGATGTAAAAAACAAAGCAGACCTACTTGCTCTATTCCAAGACTTTAATACCGCAAAACGTGAATACGATCAAATCAAATACGCATTAAAAATGGTAAAACAAACCGGATATGGTGTTGCAACTCCATCCATTGAAGATATGAAATTAGATAAACCAGAAATTATCAAACAAGGCCCAAGATATGGTGTGAAATTAAAAGCAGTTGCCCCATCGATTCATATGATAAGAGTAGATGTAGAATCAACATTCGAACCAATTATCGGAAGTGAAGTTCAAAGTAAAGAGTTAATTGATTATCTATTAAAAGGTCAAGAAAGGAATCAAAATATCTGGAAAAGTGAAATATTCGGTAGAAGTCTAGACTCTATCGTACAAGAAGGAATTCAATCCAAGATTAATCTTATGCCAGATAATATCCGATACAAACTACAGACCACTCTATCCAAAGTCGTCAATAAAGGATCTAATAATATGATCGCAATTGTAATTTAAAAGAGTAAGGAATTTCCTTACTCTTTTTCAATTGGAACTAAAGTCTTCTCCCATTCTTTAATAATAGACATAATTTTAGAAGATGGTTTCTCATTAAAACGCATTCTAGCCTGAACAACCTCAGTACCAAATACTTCAATCGTTACAAAAGACTTCCCAAGATTCTTTTTCTCCCTCATAAAATAGATCTGACTTAAATTATTACTATAAGCCTCACAATAAGATGCCAAACAATTCGCTTGTTGTTTCGCCTCATCAAACATACTGTCTACATCAGGTGCTGGAAAAATAATATAATTCTCATCCTCATATCGATTAAAGGTCAAAACATTCGATAAGAATTGAATCGCCTCATCCATCTCCGGATCATTTCGATATAAAATCTCTTGTTGTAATTCCGCATGTTCAAATACTAAGTTCTCCGGATATAAATACTTTTTATTCTTTAAATCAATTCCTAATTCATTCGCAAAACGTAAGTAATCCGCATAATCATCAATATCGTTATCATCTTTCTCTAAGTACTTCTTTATATCCGATACCGAAATTGGTACAATCTCTAAAATTCTTTCTAACTTATATCGATTCTTTCTTGTATATTCGATTAACTCTTTATCCGCTTCTTTACAAATCCGTAATGCTTCTAATTCCGAATAATTCAAATCATGTTCCCTCATAAATGGTAAAAACTTCTTATCAACTCCAAATATCTCCTCAAAACTCTTTCCCTTTAATTGATCCATCGAATAAAAAGCTAAAGAGAATAATCCATTCTTCATTAAAAAGTCAAATTTATTACTAGTAAAAGGTAGAAAACAAAGCATATATAGATTAAATTGAATAATACTTAGATAATCTTTTGCTAACCATAGATACGTATATCGATATACCGTAGCTTTTAATAGATCTAAATTATTGGTATATAACATACAGTAATTCGCATCTTTCAATTCACTAGAATATTCCGAATACTTCTTTCCACTATAAAAATCAGTTATTCCATCCGATTCTACATGATATGCATTAGTAATTCGAATCATACTTTGTATATCTGACATACGAATAATTCGATGCTTTAAAATTCGATAAAGAAAAACTTCTCCCTCTACTACATCAAATGCATAATAAGAAGTAAATTCTTCTTTTATATCTTCTGGATATTCCATACAATCCGAACAATAAAAATCATCATTTACAAGATTACCACAAATAGGACAAGTAAAATAATCCTTAATATCAATAGATTCATCCTGTAAAAGAATAAACTTAAGAATATCCTCTGGAATATCTTTATTCGTCTTCCAAAAGGAAAGCGGTTCATCAATAATCTCAAAGTTATCATCAAATACTAATTGTTTCATAGTATCACCTCGAAAAAGAAAAGTAAGGAATCCTTACTTTATCTTGTTGATATATTCATTATACTGATTAATCATCTCTTGTGTCTTTAATTTAATTTCTCCATCGGAATATTCGACATTATCTTTATTTTCTTTTAAATAATGGAATAATTCCAAACAAGCATCAAACTTCGTATTCATGCTCTTTTTATAACTTTCCAAGTATTCTACATTAAATCTTAACTTCGAAGAAATCGAATCATCTAACATTAGTTTCTCATATAACGTAATATAATAGGTCTCTACATTAGCGTCAAGAATTGGCTTTTTAATACTCTCAACAGAACACATTCCAATCATATCATCGATATATAAATTAAACTTACCCTTTAAATCCTCTACATAAGCAGTAGATTTCTCATAATCTGTATCACTACTTAGATTATCATACGATAGTAAATTCGTAAATTCAGAATCCGTAATTAAATGATTCGTATTCTTAATATTATTCGAATACTCATTTAAATAATTCTTAATTGTTTTCTCTACTATACGATAATTTCCCGTCGTAACCAATTTACGATTAAAATTATCTTTACTGATATCTAACTTCGTCAAAGCATTAACTTCTCTTTTTAATAAAAACTCTTGGAATACATATCCAATCGATAAGTATCCTACAAATAAAACAACAAGTCCAATAAGAAAGAAGAATAAGTATACTACTTTTTTCTCTTTATTCATAAAACTCACCACTTGTCTTACTATTCTATCACAAGAATTATTTTTGTCAAAAAAAAGAAGATTATAATAAATCTTCTATCTTTTTATGAACATCTTTTACTCCTAGCTTTGTTTGACTTGAGAAAACAATTAAGTCATCTCCAACTACTAAGTCTAAGGTAACTAGAATATCTTTTAAACATTTCTCTTTTTTACTTCCAGATACTTTATCTGCCTTTGTCGCAATTACAGTAACAGGTAAATTATAGTATTTTAAGAAGTTATACATCAACATATCATCTTCTGTTGGTTTCATTCGAAAATCAATTAGTAAGAATACACGTTTTAAAGTATCACGTTTTTCTAGGTATTCTTCAATCATCATTCCAAATTTGGATTGTGTCTTCTTATCAACAGCAGCATAACCATATCCAGGTACATCAATTAAATAAAATTGATCATTTACTCCATAGAAATTAAGAGTTTTGGTCTTTCCTGGGTGAGAAGATGTATGAGCAAGATTTTTACGAGAAAGGATCGCATTAATAAAACTACTCTTTCCAACGTTACTACGACCTACTAATAAAAATTCAGGTCTACCATTTTCTGGATATTGACTTCTACGAGTAGCAATAATATCCAAGTTTGCTTCATTAATAACCATATTTATCCCTCCTACAATACTTCATTATACTCTTTTAATAAAGCATCTAGTTCTTTAATAATTTTCATTGCATCATCAAATGTTTTTACTTTTACTCCAGAAGCAAACTTGTGTCCGCCTCCACCATGAGCTTCCGCAACTTTATTAATCTCTGGTCCACGAGAACGGATTGATACTCGAATTTGATCATTCTTAATATCTTCCGTCATCGTAACCCATACGTTAAATTCTTTAATATAATTAAAATTATTAATCATGTTACCAGCAGAAGCACTATCTACTTCAAACTGTTTAATAACTTCATCTTTTATTTCAATATATCCAAGACCATTCTCTGTAACATTCATATTTAAAGAAATATATCCTTCTAAACGAACTTCATTCATTGGTCTTAAATATAATTTCGAATAAGAATCACTTAAAGAAAAAGGATATTTCTTTAAGAAAGTAGATACTAACGAAAATGTCTCAGGAGTACAACTATCAAATAAGAAACGATTGGAGTCACTTACTAAACCCATATATAAAGTTTGAGCAATGATACTATCGCATTTTAATGGTACTTGTAGTAAGAAATCCATCAAAATCTCACATGCAGAACAAGCAGTATCACGAATGTATTCGATATCACAGAACTTTTCCACAAATGGATGATGATCGATCTTAATACAATACGCAAATTGAGAAAAATCAACAGAATCTACTCTTCTCTTATCTGGAGTATCGGTAACAATTAGTAAAGCATTCTCTACTTTTTCTAATTTATCTAATTTTCCAAGTGACGTAAACTTCACGCTTCCAGTACCAATTGCAATAACTTTCTTCTCTGGGAAAGTTAAACGAATGGAATCACGTAAAGCAAGTTGACTACACAAAGCATCAGGATCTACTCCTATATGTCTTGCGATAACAATCGTATCATATTCCTTTATTTTTTCATATATTTCCTGAAACATAAGCATTTCCTATCTATTCTTTATAATATTTAATGTATCTCTAGCAATCATTAACTCTTCATTTGTTGGAATTACCCAAACTTCAATCTTAGAGTCATCTGTACTAATCTTAACTTTTTCTCCCATAACATTGTTTTTATCTAGGTCAATCTTAACACCTAATGGAGCTAAAGCTTCACAAATCATTCTACGTACTGGAATAGAGTTTTCTCCAACACCAGCAGTGAATGTAATCATATCTGCTCCACCTAATAATACATAGTATTGAGCAATATAATCAACAACTCTTCTTACATATTTTGCTCTAGCAACTAAAGCTCTTTCGTCTCCTTCATCACACTTAGAAACGATATCTCTCATATCAGATGAGAATTCACTCATACCGATTAAACCACTATTTTTATTTAAATCATCAATGATTTCTCCAATGTTTTTACCTTCTTTCTCCATAACATAAGGTAAGATAGATGGATCAATATCTCCAGAACGAGTACCCATCATAATTCCAGCAAGTGGAGTAAATCCCATAGTAGTATCTACACACTTCATATCTTTAATAGCACAAATAGAACCACCATTACCAATATGACAGTTAATTAACTTGAAGTCTTCTCTTCCAAGCATTTCCTTAACTTCTTCTGTAATATATCTATGACTTGTACCATGGAATCCATATTTACGTACTCCATATTCACGATACCACTTATATGGTACTGGATATAAGTAAGCCTCTTCACTCATTGTTTGATGGAATGCAGTATCAAATACTACTACCATTGGAACATTAGGTAAT
>JAFUFG010000234.1 GCA_017470045.1 Bacilli bacterium
CAGTAGGTGAGAATATGATTGATATACTGAATATTGACGGAAAAAGTATTCCAGATAAGATAGAAGATGCTATAGAAAATGTAAGAAAACAATTACCAAATCTTACAACAGAACGTACGTGTATTATTTATAGTGAATATATGAAGAAAGAATTAGACAAACTTCACACAATCAATCGAATCATAAGAACAAAAGAATTAGATTATCCTTACAATCATCACTTTAATATAGTCATAGATAAAAACTCATACTATATTGTAGATTTAACCTATAAACAATTCCAAAATCCTGAATTTTTAGATTTAATATTTAAAGGATATCAAGAAATGAGTGAAAATGATGTAAAAAAGTATTTAGAAATAGTAGGAAAAGAGAAAAAAGACATTACGAAGGATAATATCACAAATATCCTAGAGAAAGGAAGATAGTATCTTTCTTTTTTTTTATTTTTAGTGTATTATAGTAATAGTTTAAAAAAGAGGTGTATTATGACAAAAGAAGAAAGAATAGAACTAGCGAATTTATTATTCCCTAATATAGAGCATGATAGAGAATATTATGAAAAGAAGTATCCTGAACGAAATCTAGAGAATGGAGCTATGGTTACAAGATATGGTCCTAGTCCAACAGGAAGTGTCCATTTAGGAAATTTATATTCTGCTTTTTGTGATATGATTTATGCAAGACAAAGTAATGGGATTTTCTTTTTACGTGTAGAAGATACGGACTCGAAAAGGGAAGTAGAAGGTGGAGTGGATAATATCGTATCTGTCTTAAAAGGGTTTAATATTACTCCAAATGAAGGATATACATTTGGAGGAGAATACGGTCCTTATAAACAGAGTGAAAGAGTGGATATCTATCAAACATATGTAAAAGATTTAGTAATTCAAGGATATGCATATCCATGCTTTATGACAGAAGAAGAATTGGCAGCAATTCGTGAAGAACAAGAAATTAATAAAGTAAGAACAGGCGTATATGGAATTTATGCAGCTGATAGAGATTTAAGTTTGGAAGAAATTAAAGAGAAAATAGAACATGGAGAAGAATATGTTGTTAGACTAAGAAGTGATGGAGATCCAAATAAAACAGTAGAATTTACAGATCTAATCAAAGGAAAAATAAAATTTCCAGAAAATGACGAAGATTTCGTTTTACTAAAAAAAGATGGAGTTCCAACATATCACTTTGCACATGCAATAGATGATCATTTAATGCATACAACACACGTTATTAGAGGAGATGAGTGGGTATCTTCTATCCCAAAACATGTACAATTATTTAAAATATTAGGATTTAAACGGCCAGAATATGCGCATATTGCTCCAATTACAATTAAAGATCAAGAAACAGGAGCAATTAGAAAATTAAGTAAAAGAAAAGATCCATGGGCAGGAGCAATTTACTATGAAGAAAAAGGAATTCCATTTGATGCTCTACATCTTTATCTAGCAACGATAACAAATTCTAATTTTGAAGAATGGTACTTACAAAATAGTGAAAAGGAAATATCTGAATTTACCTTTGATTTTTCAAAACATGCAGTTGGAGGATCAAGCTTCGATAATGATAAATTGACCAATATTTGTAAAACTTATTTTTCGCGCAAAAGTGGAGAAGAAGTATATGAAGAAACACTTGCTTGGGCCTTAAAACATGATAAAGAATATGCAGAACTTCTACTAGCAAATAAAGAAGATATGATTAGATTCTTAGATATCGAAAAAGAAG
>JAFUFG010000235.1 GCA_017470045.1 Bacilli bacterium
GAGAATAGTCTCTTAATAATTTATTTTGATCTTCTTTAGAGATTTTTACCAAATCAAAATATTCATCTAAAGACTTATATTCTTTATCTTTATGAATATCTAAATAAAACTTTAAAAACTCTCTAGCCGTTAAAAATTCTGGTACAATTGGAGTACTTAACACATATCCAATATCTTTTGGATCTAATAAATCTTTTCCAAAATCACCATCTAGATAAGCTTTACCACCATTACATAAAATATCTTGGTTTAAGCAATTAAAAAATGTTGTCTTACCTGCTCCATTTCTACCAATAAGACCATAAATCTTACCAGATTCAAAAGTATAGCTAACATCCTTTAAAACAACCTTATCCCCATAACGTTTTGATAAATTTTCAACATGTAACTTCATAATAACCTCCATCTTGATAAGAAAAAAAGTAGTCGAAACTACTTTTTAGAAACATAATGATAAGAATCTCTGCACATATCCTCAATTCCTAAGGTAGCTTTCCAACCTAATTCTTTATATGCCTTTGTAGAATCTGCATAAAACTTGTCCATATCACCAGGACGTCTATCTACAATTTTATAAGGAATATCAATATTATTTACTCTTTTAAAAGTTTCTACAATATCTAATACACTGTATCCAATACCAGTACCCAAATTATAAATATTTACTCCAGTTGTGGAAGATACCTTATCAAGTGCACTTAAATGCCCCTTTGCTAAATCTACAACATGAATGTAATCTCTTACACCAGTTCCATCATGTGTATCATAATCATTTCCAAATATAGATAATTCCTTTAGCTCACCAGTCGCAACACGAACAATATAAGGCATTAAATTATTAGGAATACCCTTTGGATTTTCTCCAATTAAACCACTCTTATGAGCACCAATTGGATTAAAATAACGTAATATTACAGCAGAGAAATCTTTATTTGTAACACAAATATCAGATAAAATTCTCTCAATCATAAGTTTTGTTGTACTGTATGGATTAGTAGTACCTAAAGGAAAATCTTCTGTTAATGGTAAAATCTTAGATTCCTTATAAACAGTTGCTGTAGAAGAAAAAATAATACGATTAACATGATGTCTTTGCATTACCTTACATAAAGTGATAGTACTTCCCAGATTATTTTCATAATACATAATAGGATTAGCAACACTTTCACCTACTGCTTTATATCCAGCAAAATGAATAACTGAATCAATCTTTTCTTTATCAAAGATTTCATTTAAGGAGTCTTCATCACAAACATCACATTCATAGAAAGTGAAATTTTTTCCAGTAATTTTCTTAATCTTATCTACTACATCAATAGATGAATTGTATAAATTATCTACTACTACCACTTCATAGTCATGGTCTAATAATTCACAAACCGTATGACTACCAATAAAGCCAAGTCCCCCAGTAACTAAAACTCTCATATTACCTCTCCGAATTTTTCATTATATTCTTGATTTACTAAAAGCATCTCTCTTCCAATGCACTTATCTATACTACCATCTTCCATACAATTATTCAAGAATAATTCCAAGTCTTTCATAGGGATTTTAAATAGTGAAAAATCCGTCTCTGTTTCTTGTGCATCTAATCGAACATTATCAAGATTAGGCTCAATATCAGAGTAAACAACATAATAATAAATTTTGTTACAAACACGAGAACCAGATTCAAAATAATCTGGATCATAAGTTGTAATCATCATAAAAGGACCTGTCTTAATTTCGATATCATATCCTAACTCTTCACGAATTTCTCGAGATAAAGTTGCTTCTAATGGCTCATCCTTACGATTGTGTCCACCAGGTAGTTGATAAGTATGATTATTTTCAACAAGGATTAATTCATCATTGGAATTAATAACTAAACCTTTAACACGAATTACTTCATAATCAATATCTTCATCTTTTAAATTTGCATCATTTATAAATACCCTTTTCATCTTTCGCACCTCTACATAACATAACGTTCCCAGTATTCTCGATTACCAGAATTAACTGTATTAAAGTAGTAATCGATTGTTTCACACATAACACGTGCTTTTACCCAAATTGGTTTTCCAGTATTTAATGGACTAATCTTAGAATTGGCCATCATAAATTCAAACGTACTAGCACGATCTTCATATTCATAAGTTTGAGCATAACTATTAACGAAATAAGAATTTTCACTAAAAGTCATATCATAAACATATTTGGTATCAAACACACCATAAGTAAAGTCAGATGGATTATAACTATTCCAGTTAACAAAAGCTCCACCCTTAAGATTAATATAATGTTCCATATAATGGAATGTTTCATGATTAAAACTATCTTCAAATGGGAAATCAATCGCAATAGAAATTGTTACACCATTTCGTGTTCTCTCAGTAATTCCAGTAATATTACCAGAAGAATATTTTTGAATTAATAATAAAGTTAATGGTAATCCGCCACTTCTCATTTCTTGGAAGAAATTTGTAGGATAAAGGGATAAATTCGTAGATAAAGCAGTCAAAGCACTATATATTTCAGCACTATTACGAATTGGTACCGTTTGATATCCTCCAACAGAATATCCATTTGTTTCACTACCATACTTAACGGTAATTCCATATGTATTTTCAATCGTACTTCTTAAAGTTGCATTCGTACTATCAATCGTAGGAGTTGTCTCTGCACTTGATTTTGATGGTGTTGTCTCTTCTGAAGAAGCAGAAGGTCTAGAAGATTTATTTCCTCCACTACCAGTAGGATTTTCATTTTGAACATCCTTAGTAGTTTTTCCATCCTTACTATCTTTGCTATCCTTATTATCCTTATTTTCACCTGAATTATCTTTCGAAGGTTCAGGAGCAGAACCATCTACCGTAGTAACATAAATGTTAGGATCTTTTTCACTATTCAAATTAGCGATTTCTATCGTTTTACTTTTACTCGTTTCTAATTGAAAGGAGAAACTAAGCAAAAGAAGAACAACAGAAAATGCGATAAAAACTTTTCCAATACGTATTTTAAATTCTCGCATAAAAAAGACTCCTTCCTACTATATCCATTATAGCAAAAGGAAGTCCAAAAATCTACATAAAATGACTCACAAAAAATAGAATTAAACAAATTACAATAACTAAGAGAAGAATTAGCCATCCACTAGCTTTACCATTTTTACTTAAGGTAAATAATTTTCCATCATCAGAATGATTGATATCTAAATCTTCTACTAAATCACTAATATAACTTGTGTCTTCAAAAGTAAGACCATTGATAGCAAATAAATCATTTGTATCCGTAAGAAAACGATACGTTAATAAATTATCATTATTTAGATCAACTACATTATGAGACACAATCTCGTTATTATCAATAAACTGATGAATCATAGGACTC